>CAJWTF010000005.1 GCA_913046825.1 uncultured Rickettsiales bacterium
TGACCACATTTCCCACAATTGCCGGGCGACGGCGCGACGATCTTTGTTCAGGCCGTTGCGGCCTCGCTCCGAATGAAAATAGTATTGATACCAGTAAGCGGCTTCCGCCGCCGGTGGTGCAGGCTCCAACGCCCGCGCGATGTTCTGGATATTGTACGAATTGCCCGAGACCAGGGCCGTCACCCGTTCCGGCCACAAGGCGGAGACAATACACGCGGCTCGTCCGCCCCAGTCATACCCTCCAACAACCGCGCGCTCGATGGAAAGCGCATCCATCAGCGCTAACAAGTCCGCACCAAACGCCGCCTGCTCCCCGGAGCGCGGCGTATCGGGCAACAGGAACGTGGTCGACCCATAGCCGCGCATATACGGCACAATCACCCGTGCGCCCGCGTCTGCAAGGATTGGCCCCACCTCCGCATAGGCATGAACGTCATAGGGAAAGCCGTGCATCATGAAACACGGCCAACCGTCCGAAGACCCATATTCAAGATACGAGACGTTCAGGACCCCTGCATCAATCGAATTGATTTTCATTTAGACTGTCTCCCACCAATTTGCGCCACCCTACAAAACCCGCAGCCTCAGACGTGTTACAACACGACTTCAGAGCCGGGGATCGGTGATCGAGAGAATGTTCCCGCCTTGCGGACAGTATCGACTCCACCAAATTTTTCCATATGTCCGGCCTGACCCGCTTTACTCTTGGCGTTGACCGCTTCGGGCCGGATTGAGGAAGCATCACGAAACGGCACCGCCGAACTTACGCAAAGCCTTGGGCAACACTTGGATATCTTCCTGGTTAATGGTCACGTCCGACCAGAGGAGATGCCTGCACCCCGAGAGCACCAATGTGCCGTCGTAGCATTGGAAAAGGTGGCTTTCGAAAGGACCGGTATCGTGCATCACATCGATATCGTTATCTTCAATTCCAAAAGCCGGATAAAGCTCGTTTCTAACGAAAAACCCGTTCCAGGCCGTCGTTGCCACAAGTTCGTAACCCTTGGATCTTCCGAGCTCAACAAGCGCTAAAAGCGAAGCTCCCTGGTTGATCGCGGCATCATCATCTTGCACAAAGACGATATCGTTGGGCACGGTCGGATTGAATTCAATTAAGACTAATCTCGGTGAAAACTCTGTCAGAGAATTCCAGATATGCCAATCCAAGCCATCCACATCAATGCACAGGAAGTCCAAGTCCGCAGGCGCTCCGGCACCAGTAAGGATAGCGTCGAGAGACCCTTCACCCTCCTGCTCGACCAAGGTATTCAAAGTGATAACTTGATCGTTATCGCGATACGCACTCTCAAGTTCTGCGAACTTAGCCTCATTCGCCTCAATTAATAGGCCATGCCAGTCATGGTTATTCAGCATATTCCATGTACTGCTGTAGAGCTTTCCGTCCCAAGCGCCGAATTCAACACAGTAACGATTGGTCGCCCCGACGATCTCGAATATCTTTTCAATAATGCCGTCTTCGCCACGTTGCGTCATCACATCCTTGCGGAACTCCTGAAGGAATGCCGATTTTGGATTGATCCGAGATTTTCGCCTGCTCTGTAAAATCATCGTCTTCTAATCTTCTTGTCGCAAAATTTCACGTTGGGTCGTTCCCTTGTATTCGGTGCGATATACACCGCGCCGCTGGAATTCCGGTACCATCAAATCGACGAATTCCTCGATGGCACCCGGCGAGTAGATGGGCGTTAGCATGAAACCATCACCGCCGACCGTCTCCATGAAAGCTTCCATCTGGTCGGCAACGCTTTTCACCGTGCCGACAAATTGCGGTAATCCAACCCCTTGGCCGTGACGTTGCGCCACTTCGCTTAGGGTCATGCCGCTGCCATCGGGCTTCAAAAAGCGCGTCCGCATGCGTTGGAGTTCAGGCTCTTCCCGGCTCGTCATATCCGCATCAAGAGAAATCTTCGAGAGATCATAATCGAGATGCGCCGACAGGATCGCCATCCCAGCATCGAGCGGCACCAGGGAATTATGCTCTTCCTGTTTCTCGCGCGCCTCGTCTTCGCTCTCGCCGATAATCGGTTGCGCACCGAACAGGATGCGGCAATGGCTCGGGTCGCGCCCGAACTGATCCATGCGGTTCTTCACGTCCGCGTAATACTGCGCCGCGTTCTCCGCGCGCGGTTGGATCGCAAAAATCCCGTCAGCGTATTTAGCCGCAAAATCCATGCCCTTCGGCGACGTCCCCGCCTGCAGAATGGAGGGTCCGTTCTGTGGTGATTGCACCACATTCAACGGCCCACGCGATTTGAAGAATTGGCCTTCATGCTCGATGCGGTGGACCTTTGACGCATCGGCGAAAACCGCACCTTCCTTGTCCATAACGACGGCGCCCTCTTCCCAGCTATCCCAAAGTTTGCGGCAGACCTCCAAATACTCGTGCGCTTGATCGTAGCGGGTATCGGAATTGGCGCGCTCAGTGCCGTAATTGGCCTGCTGGTTGTGATTGATAGAGGTCACCACATTCCACGCCGCGCGCCCACCAGTTAGATGATCGAGCGTCGCCCACATGCGGGCCGCGTAGAAGGGATGCTGATTGCTGGTCGAGAATGTAGCGCCAAGCCCGATATGCTTCGTCACCGCCGCCATCCAGCCAAGCAGCGGGACAGGGTCGTGTTCAGGGGCTTGCGCGGCGTAACGCAGCGCAGGTTCCATCGACCCCGTGAACGTGTCCGAGATGTAGTTGAGGTCGGCGAAGAACACCATGTCGAAGAGGCCACGCTCACAGACCTGGGCGATGTGTTGGTAGAGCTCTGGGCGGGCCCAACTCTCCTTATCGAAGGTACTCTTGGGATGCCGCCACATGCCGAGGCTGTGATAGCTCGGCCCGTGCACGAGAAATTGGGCCAAATGAATTTTCTTTTTCGCCATAATACGGTCGCCTCCCTGGATCAGACGTTACCGCGCACCACGAACATTGCAACCGTCGGGACAGCATTTCTCCTTTCGAGCGCGCGAAACTAGATCATATTGAAGTGATCGCACTGCGACAGGTAAGCGCATGCCAGGAGATGGATGAAAGAAAGCCCTAGTGGTCGGCGCCTCCGGTGTTGTTGGACGGCGGTTGGCGGAATATCTGCACAGCCAAGAAGATTGGGAAGTGGTTGGCCTCTCTCGGCGTGAACCCACCGGCGGCAACGACGCGCCATACATTGCCGTCGATCTCTCGAACCGAGCGAATACGATCGCAAAACTTGGCAACCTCTCCGACGTCACGCATATCTTTTACAAAGCGCGCTTCGACCACGAGGAAGGCCAGCCCGAGCCCATTGAAACCAAATTCTCAATGTTCCACGATCTGATCGAAACACTGGAGCCAGTCTCCCGGTAACTTGAACATGTCCATATCGGCAGTGGACACAAGAATTACGGATTGCATTCGGGACCGGCCCCGACACCGGCCCGCGAGTATGCGACGCAGACCACCCAACCGAGTTTCTACTACCAACAAGAAGATTTTATACGCGCCCGGCAGGTTGGAAAATAATCGTCCTGGCGAACGGCGCACCCGACCGGACTTTGTGATACAGCCCCCGGTATTAACCGCAGCATGATCAGTCTGATCTGCACCTATGTGGCGATTTGCAAAGAATTGGAGTTGCCGCTGCGCTTCCCCGGTACGGAGAGAAATTACCACGCTTTTTAATCAATGTACTGAGGCACTGCATCTAGCTAAAGCCACGACGTGGATGGCAACGGGGCCAAAATGCGCCAACCATGATTTCAATATCACCAACGGCGATAAGTTCCGCTGGTCTGCTTTCTGTCCAAAGTTCGTGGACTATTTCGACATGGAATTGGGGCCAGTACAGACTATCGACCTCGTCAAGCATATGGGGGTTATGGAGCCGGTCTGGCTGCGCATAGTCGAAAAGCACGACTTGGTCCTCCAACCGCTTGATCAGGTAGCACTCTGGCCCTACCGGCGACACCTTTGGACGCCGGACTGGGACATCGTTTCATCGACCATGAAGGCGCGACAATTCGTTTTTACGAGTTTGTCGACGCAGAAGAAATTTTCTTCAAGGTGTTCGAGCACTTCCGCGCAGAACGAGTGTTTCCTTAGCGCACCGCACCCGCATCCAGATCGAGCATTTTCTCCGCGACTTCTGCGATCATCCGCCACGATGTCGACGGGTCTCGTGTCGCTTCCACATCATCGAAATAAGTATCGAGCAAGACATGCTCGCAACCCATTTCCTCGAGCGAGGCAAGATCGCGGTGCACTTGGTCGAGCGAGCCCGTGCCCATCACCCGCGTCTCGTCATCAGCTGCCACATCGAAAATGCGCAATCGTATTCGCGGGCAGAGTGCGGGCATCTTCGCACCCTCTTCATCTGCTAGCTGTCGCAGCCGCGGCATACCTTCGTCGCGCAGCCAGTCCTCTTGGAATCGTATTGGATGCCATGCATCGCCTAGTCGGATAGTCCGCCGCAGCGCCGCATCGCTCGCACCCCCCACCCAGATCGGTGGATGCGGTTTGCGCGCGGGACGCGGCGCCGTATCAACATCGCGATATGAGACGTATTTACCCTCGTAACTCGCAATCTCTTCCGTCCACAATTGTTTGATGGACGCGAGATACTCGTTAGTGATCGCGCCGCGTTCCCGGTACGGCACTTTTAGAGACGCAAATTCTTGCTCCGCCCAACCAATACCGACGCCGAGAATCAGCCGCCCGCCGCTCAACTGATCGATGTTTGCGAACGCGCGTGCTGTCTCTAATGGATTGCGGTACGGCACGATGAGGACCGTCGTGCCAATCTCCAGTTTCTCGGTCACTCCGGCGAGCCAGGCGAGAGTGCTGATTGGCTCATAGAATGGCGCGGGATAAGCGGCCGCCACGTCCGGTGTTATTACAACATGGTCCGACGTCATGATCGAGTGATAGCCAAGCCCCTCCACCACACGTACCCACCGCAGAAAGTTCATCGGGTTGGCTGACGGCCCAAAATTGAGAAGATTGACACCGAATTTCATTTGCCGGACCTCACGCGAAGACGGCTTTGCTGCCGCGCGCGGTCACGGTGATATGCCCCATCACCGTATCCGCCTTGGCGCCATGCCAGTGGTTCTCACCCGCCTTGACGTGAACGACATCGCCGACATTGATTTCCTGTTCTTCGGTCTCAGTCGCCACCATGCCGGAGCCGTGAACTACAACCAAAATCTGGTCGCAATCATGGGTGTGCCAGCCGGTCGTCGAGCCCATAGTAAAATTCACCACACTGCAATTATAGTTCTCGGAATCTCCCGGCTCGATAACGTTCTGGCGCGAGCGACGTACCTCGCCACCGGTCCAGCCTTCGATCGGTACGGCCTCCCCCAAATCGATTTCAGGAATGTTCTTCAATGTAACAACGCGCATGGCGGCTCTCCCTAAATTAGTTTCTGCTACCTATGTAGGGCTCACCCAGGTTCCGTCACAGGAAGTGACAACGGTGCAATTTCCTGACTGGTGCGGCCAAAGAAATCTGTGCCCTCGACCGCTGTTTCCATACGCGCCTGCCCGTCGACAATCTTCTCGGCGGCAACCTGCCGATCAAGGGTCATGCATTCGAGGTCGCAAACAGTTTGTATTCCATCGATATAAACATCCTTCAACGCACGGTCGGCAGCAGAGTGGATTAGGCACATGAGCGGGTCGCGCGACGGCAACATCATAGGATGATTGCAATCGATAACCACGATGTCCGCTTTGGCAGCCACCGCGAGGCGTCCAATGTCGTTCCGCATCAAGGCTTTTGCACCTCCCGCCGTCCCCACATTGAATACATCACCGGTCTTGGCCGTGTTACCGTCGTGCTCGGCCACCCGCGCCAGAATGGTGGCGAAGCGCATGTCCTCGATGAAATCGTGGGGGATGGTATCGGGGCCGATGCCAAGCACGACACCCGCGTCGAGATGCCGCTCTAAAACCTCCAACGTCGTGCCTGGGCGCATGAACGGAGTCGGATAATGCGCGACGCCGGTCACGGTTCCGCCCAACAGCTCAACATCGAGATTGCTGTGCCAACCGACCCAGGAGCTGTGATCCGGCACAATCACTGACCCAAGGTCACTCCTTCACCCAGCAGATCGTTCTCCACCATAAACTGAATCAGGGAAATGCCATGCCGATCCACCATAATGTTGAACTCCAGCACCGATTGGTTGGGATGGGTGGTCCAGGGCAGATCGCGCGTACTCGCTTCGGCACGACTTTCAATCAACAATACCGGTGTTACCTTGTCGATGGTCGAAGGCGGGACGACCGCTGGGATGCGCCCGCGCCTCATCGATTACGTCCATGGCTGTGCGGAAGGCCTGCTCGCCCCGGGGCACGTCCTCGATGAATGTCAGCTAATGGATATTGTTGCGGCTCCAACGCTATGTCTCGAAATTGGAAGCCGTGTACATGCGCAAACCACTCCGGGCCATAACCTCTATCCAGCCGGGATAGGGTGCTGTGACACCGACCAACTTCGTCACCCAACTTAACATCCAATCCGCACAGGAGACCTCCGCACCCATGGGCAATAGCGTCCGGTCAATATGTGTGGAGTAAGCGCAGGACCGCTCATACAAACCAGTCATGAAATGTTCCGGGACGCTGTGGTCTTTGCGGAGCCCACGATAGAAGGCTGCCGTTGCCAGGTGAGCGTGAATGTCAACGAGACCGGGGATAAGGCATAACCGGGCCCCATCAATCACAGTGTCGGCCGCTCCGGTATAATGCTTCCCAATAAAGGAGTTCGCGTTCCCACCGACGGCCAGATCACCACCTCTTAGATAGGTGTGGCCTTAGCGCTCGGCATCCCAGGCGACAATCCAATCGACATTCGAGAAATCTGTGATTGCCATGGTCCGCCTCTCAGTTTAATTGCAGATTAACGCGGATCCCAAAACGGGTTGTTACCGCTGACCGCCATCAAGGCCTCAATAAATTATGGCGCTGAATCCGATAAGGTCGAGACATAATCCGGTTTCAGCCGGTCGCGATGGCGCGGTGAGCTCAACAATTTTGCCGCCTCCGTCAACGGCATCAGGCCCGGCTCCGTGCCGGGCGCGAACTCACTCCAATTCCGGGCATCCTCTTCAGACCTGAAGAGGTTCATGCGGCTTAAGGAAAAGGGAAGGCTCTCGTACCATTTCTTGATCGGCCGATCGACATAGAAATGAATGCCGTCGGGCGTCGCCTCCTCGATCACACTGTCGCGCATGGTGATGTGCATGTCCTCACCCGAATGTAGGCAGGGAGCATCGATTTCAACCGTCTTGCCGAGAAACAGTCAGGAGATTGCGGTGGCTTCCAGCCCGCATTGCGCGAACCATTTTCGCGTACCGTCGACGGTGACCCTATAATGGGTTGGTAGATTGTAGAACGGTGCAAACGACGCGATCAGATCGGTGCCGGGAAAGACCCAATTGGGCAGACCTTGGCCCATCAGATCGTGCAGCAACTCCCGACCTTCAGCAGGGGAAATATCGAACTCGCGCGCCATTTCCGTATAATGCGGCGCCTCTCCATTCTCCACGATAAAGCGGAGAATGAAGTTATACGTCCGATCCAACGTCGCCGCGTCGGCCATAGCCTATTCCCTATCCGATCAGCTTCGTGAATGCGTCCAGCTTCTGCATGCAGGTGTCGCGGTCCGCCGTCGGCATCTGCAATAGGACAGTATCGATCCCAGCCGCTTCGTATTTATCGAGTTCGGCACGATCCTCCGGTCCTCGGAAGATCGTGATCGACAGCTCGCTCGGATCGCGGCCGACATCTTCGGCCATCGCGGCCAATCGAGATTTGGCTTCCGACGGATCAAATCCGGGCTTGGCGCGCGGCAACCAACCATCGCAATAATCGACCACGCGCTTCAAGGTGTGATCGGTCTCACCACCCAGGATAATCGGCGGGTGCGGTGTTTGTAGCGGCTTCGGATAAGAGAATGCCGGATCAAAATTCACAAACTCGCCATGGAATTCGGCCTGTTCCTGCGTCCACATTTCCTTCATCGCCAACACATTCTCGCGCATCAGTTTGAAGCGCGTCTTATACTCAACGCCGTGGTTCTCCATCTCGTCGACATTCCAACCACCGCCGATGCCGAAGACAAACCGGCCACCGGAAAGCTTATCGATACTGGCGACGTTCTTGGCGGTGACGATGGGGTCACGCTGTGGCACCAGGCAGATACCAGTGCCGACCTTTAATTTCTTGGTCGCAGCCGCCGCAAAGGACAACGCAACGAACGGATCGTAAGTGTGATAATACTCCTTCGGAAGCGTCCCATCGCCAGCACCCCACGGCGTCTTACGGCTGGCCGGGATATGCGTGTGCTCCGGCTGCAGGAGCGTGCTGAAACCCCTTTGCTCGAGTTCGACGGCAAGTTCGACGATATCGATGGAATAGTCGGTCGCGAAGAAGAAAACACCTAAGTCCATTTACAAAGCTCCCAATGAAATACCTTTCAGCCATTAAATCCCGCTGGGACCAGGCTGTCCATGCAGCTCCCACCTGATAGGGTCAGTACAACTGAAAAAATTCATATTGGGACATTAAAGCATGGCCGATACGAAAATCCTGGGTATCTGCGGCAGTTTGCGGAAAGCCTCGCTCAACATGGCCGCCTTGCGCGCCGCGGGCGCGAACGCGCCGGACGGCATCAGTTTGGATATAGCCAATCTCTCCGGCATTCCAGTCTATAACGAGGAAATCTATGCCGACGGATTCCCGCCAGCGGTTGATACCTTCCGTGCGCAAATCCGGGCCGCCGACGCGCTCCTCTTCGCCACGCCGGAGTATAATTACTCAATTCCAGGCCCGTTGAAGAACGCCATCGACTGGGCCTCACGTCCGCCGGAACATCCCTTCACTGGCAAGGCAGTCGGCATGCTTGGTTGCTCCGCCGGGACCTCCGGCACGATGCGGGCGCAATATCATTTACGCCAGGTGATGGTGTTTCTCGACATGCGGCCACTGAATAAGCCAGAAGTTTTTATTCCAGCGGCGGGCAAGCTGTTCGACTACAATGGAAACTTGGCCGATGACGCGACGGCGGGACGGGTTGGAGACTTGATGGCAGCACTCGCAGCGTGGTCGAAACAGATTTCTTAAGAAATTCCCCTCACCCCTGCCCTCTCCCAAAAGGGGAGAGGGGGCTTAAAACAAATACTACTCAGCCGCGACAACTTCCTGCTCGAACAAATTGCCGATGTGGTAACCGTAACGCTTCATCGATGTTTTGAACTCGGGCACGAAACTGTCCGCAACCGATCCGGTTACCAATTCCGAGGCAAGCAAGGCTTTGCACCACGCTTTCACCAACGGGAAGCCGTCGAGTAGACCGGTATTGAGCCGCTCTTCGGCGATCATAAAACGTTGGAAGAACGGCGCATAGGCCGCATCCACCAGACACAGCGTATCGCCGTTGAAATACGGACCGTCATTACCGCGTTCGGCCTTGATCGCGTCTTCCAGCTTTTTGAGAGCTTTCTCGGCATCCGGTCGGCCCGCTTCCATCTCGGCCACAGTCTCGCGGCGATAGGCGGCACTCAGGCCTTTAGAGAAGTCCGGCACGAAATCGGTCCATGCCCGGTTACGCGCTCGCTTGATCGGATCTTTCGGATGCAAGTGCGGCGCGACCACTTCCTCCAAGAATTCGGCGATGGCGTTCGATTCAAACAGCACGTCATCGTCCACGTTTAACACCGGCACCTTGCCGTGCGGCGATATTTTCAGGAACCAATCCGGCTTTTCGCGAAGATTAATGTAGGTAACGTCAAAGTCTACTTCCTTGGTACGCAGCACGATCACGGCGCGCTGGACCCAGGGTCAAGTTACAGAACTAATAAGATGAAACTTCTTGCCCATAAGGCGTCCTCCCAATGTGTCGGGGTTTAGGTTGTAGATCGACCATAGGGTGGGGACTATATCGAGTCAAAACACGTCCCGTTTACATAAGGAAGCGCCGCAATGAAATTTGGACTCTATATTTCAACCCAATGGCCGGAGGGCGCAAACATCTCGTCCGAGATGGACAACATGCTAGAACAGGTCCGGGTCGCCCGCGACAACGGCTTTTCGTCTGTCTGGATGGGCCAACACTATTTGGTCGCGCCCATGCAGATGATGCAGGTCATGCCACTGCTCTCGCGGCTGGCGGCTGAGGGTGAAGGCATGACATTCGGCACCGCCGTCGTCTTGCTCTCCATGCTCAATCCGGCGGTCGTGGCGGAAGAAGCCGCGACGCTCGATTGGATCACCGAAGGGAATTTTGTTCTTGGCGTCGGCATGGGTTATCGGAAGGAAGAGTTCGAGACCCTTGGCGTGCCGTTCAATCAGCGGGTCGGGCGGCTCGAGGAAGGCATCGACGTTATCCGGCGACTTTGGACCGAAGATCGCGTCAATCACGACGGAAAGTATTTCAAGATCGACAATCTTGGTATCAGTCTGAAGCCGAAGCGCTCCGGCGGCCCGCCGATTTGGCTTGGCGGTCAGGTTCCAGCGGCGGTCGCGCGGGCCGCCCAGCTCGGCGACGCCTGGATGGCAGCCCCCACGGACAGTTTCGGTCGCGTCGCCAAATGCGTCGAGATGTTCCGCACGGCACGCGCCGAGGCCGGATTGCCGATGCCGGACAGCATGCCTATCACCCGCGAGTGCTGTATCCGAGATACCCAAGCACAAGCACTTGAGGTTTGCCGCCCCGCCTTGCTCGACAAGTACAAAGCCTATGCGTCCTGGGGGGCAGCAGGCAGCGGAGAGAAAAGCCGGAGCTTCGCCGACTCCTTCGACGATTTTATGACGGACCGCTTCATCGTCGGCGACGAGGCGGAGGCCGCGGACGAGTTTCAGCGCTATCGCGACGAGCTCGGAATCGATACTTTTATTCTGCGGATGAGCTGGATCGGCCTCGAGCAGGCGGAGATGCTGGAAACCATCAAGCGGGTCGGACGGGTCGCCGCCAGGGTGTCATAATCGATCCCAAGCGTTGGGGGGGGAGGGGTCCATGTTCGAAGCGGCGGAGCGCGGACAAAAAACATCGAAGCAAGCGTTCCACTAATTGGCGCCGGACCTGCGCCTGCGCATGGTCCGATTGCAGCAATCTCTGCGCGCCGCCGGGCACGGACGAATACGGCAGCACCCAAGGTTCTAACGCAACTGGATATGTCGCCAACGATATCCCGCGAACACCATAGTATCGAATTGTAGGCGCTGCGGACACGGCTTCACAGCCTATATCGCCACCCCCAATCGGAGGCGCTCTCGACCGTTCTGGTTTTCGAAGGATGGGATGGCGCAGGAAAGGGTGGTGCCATCCGGCGCATGACGACAGCCCTCGACGCACGCGATTACCGCGTCATTCCGATCTCAGCACCGACAGACGAGGAACGAGCGCACCATTTTCTCTGTCGGTTCTGGCATCATCTTGCGCGGGTCGGACGTTTCACAATATTCAACCGCAGTTGGTACGGCCGAGTTTTGGTCGAATATGTGGAGAATTTTATATCGAACGACCTTTACGAACGCTCCTTTGACGAGATCAACGGGTTCGAGGAATAGCTCACGGAGTCCTGTTGTTGAAATTCTGGCTGCATATCGACAAAGATGAACAGGCGGCACAGTTTGAGAAACGTGGAAACATTCCATTTAAAAGCTGGAAGCTGACGGACGAAGATTGGCGCAACCGCGAGAAGTGGGACGATTACGAATGCGCGGTCGACGAAATGGTGCTGAGGACAGGCACCTATGATTGCCTGTGGACCTTGGTCGAGGCTAAAAGCAAACGCCTCGCCCGATTAAAAGTGATACGCACACTTTGCGAGCGGCTGGAAGAACGGCTGGGGTAAGGCCCTGCTACCCGATCTCAAACGTTCCGGGTATTATCGACTTGTCAGGTGGCGCCATGGATTTCTGGATCACCGTGGTTTCGCAACAATATCTGACGGATTGCCGATATCCGCCACTCATCGTCGACTTGCAGAAAGCCGAATTCGTAGCGTCCGTAAGAATGTAAGAACGCATCATTCCATCCGTCGAAATCCGGATGGAAACGATGGATGATGTAGTTGCACCAACCGTGCGCAGTGGCATCGTCGATCTCCACCCGCAGGTTCAGAAAATTATGCTGCATGTCGAGCGTAGAAAGCGCCGCCTCTCTTTGCGCCACGTAACGGTCGCCGGAAACCTTACCCGGAGACACGTTGCGGAAAGAGGAATAATCCGTCCAAATGGTATTGGCGAGACACAACCGCATCGTCTTCCAGTCCTTTTCATCGAAGGACCAAAAGAAACGGCACAGCAGATCGTTGAGCGTGTCCCGGTCCGTCACGTCCACACCTAGGCTGTCAGCAATATCTTTCCAAAATGCTGATTATCTTTCATGTATTGATGCGCCTCCACAGCCTCTTCCAGCGGGAAGGCCTTATCGATGGGGATGGACAGATCACCCGCTTCGAGGGCACCCCAGAGATCGGCTTTCATCAGACGGATGATCTCGGCGACTTCTTCCTCGCTGCGGGTACGGAAGGTGACACCGATATAATCGATGCGCCGGGCTGCGTGCAGATCAAAGTCGAGCTCGCCCTTGAACCCACCGAGACGGCCAACATTTACAATCCGCCCAAGAATACGGGTGGCCTTCAGATTGTCATTCATCACACCGCCCGAAACTTGATCGACGATCAAGTCCACACCTTTGCCGTTGGTCGCCTCTAATACTTTGTCGGCCCAATCTGGGCTTTTCGAATCGAGCGCAATGTCCGCACCGTATTCGGTCAGCTTGGCACGACGGCCCTCATGGGTCGAAGTGCCGATGACAAGACCCGCTCCCATCGTCTTGGCGATCTGCATTCCAAGAATGCCGACACCGGAACTCGCACCTTGAATCAACACGCTATCGCCTTTCTCCAACCGGCCCGCGGTCACAATGGCGTTGTGCATAGTCTGCAGGGAGACCGGAAGCGTCGCCGCTTGCTCCAAGCTCATGTTGTTGCCGGGGACTTTCCAGGCCCGGCCCGCAACCGTCACCGCATACTCCGCATATGCACCGCCGCCGGTGCACATTACCCGGTCGCCGACCGCCAGCCCGGTGACGCCATCGCCTAACGCCGCGACTTCGCCCGACCATTCACGGCCGCCGACACCGCCGCCCGCAAACCCGCGTGCGCCCTGCAGCGCCAACAGATCGGCTCGATTAAGCCCCGCGGCCGCGACTTTGATCAGAACTTCTCCCGCCTTCGCTTCCGGTTGCGGTACGTCCTTTATCTCCAACCCATTTTCCGTGATGACAGCAGACTTCATGGCTTTTTCTCCTTAACAATTGTGATGCGCAAGTCCGCCCGGTCAGCCGAGCAGCGTCGCGAAAGTATCCAAGCTTTGTAAAATTTCATCTCGCTTTAATCCGGGGAACTGCAGTAGACCGCGCTCGATTCCCGCGGCTTCATAACGCGCGATCTCGTCTTTCTCATGGGGCAATCGAAACACCGTAACGGAGAGTGTAGCCGGGTCGCGCCCGGCTTCTCCAGCAATACGATGCAAGCGCGCCATGTCTTTCTCTGGATCAAACCCATGCGAGGGACGCGGGAACCAACCATCACAATACTCGACGACACGGCGCAACGTATGATCCGTCTCTCCGCCCAGCAGCAATGGCGGGTGCGGCTTCTGCATCGGTTTTGGGTAGCACCAGACGGGACTAAAATCGACATACTCGCCGTGGTATTCGGAGTCCTCTTCGGTCCACAGCGCCTTCATCGCCAGCACGTGTTCCCGCAACTGCGCAAAGCGGGTCTCATAGACGACGCCGTGATTGTTCATCTCGCCAACATTCCAACCGCCACCCATACCCAAGATGAAACGACCTTCGGACAGCACATCCAGCGTGGCAATGGTTTTTGCGAGCACAATCGGATCATGCTGTGGAACAAGGCAAATTCCGGTGCCGACCGTCAGCCGTTTGGTCACCGCTGCCGCCGCCATGCAGGCAGTGAACGGGTCCATCATCTCCGCGTAGCTTTTCGGCATCCGCTCGGTGCCGCCCCGGAACGTCTTCTCGGTATTCACCGGAATGTGCGTATGTTCGGGAATGAAAAGCGATTCAAAGCCACGCGCTTCCAATTCGGAGGCCAGTTCCTGGACACGCATTCCTTTATCGGATGCGGGAAATATCACGCCAATTTTCATGGGCTCTCTCCGTTCAGATGGCGTTAAGGCGGATCGTGTCGGCTAGCCGCCCTCGATGGCTGGAATAAACGCGACCTCGCTATCGGGGCCGACCGCTTCCAACAATACGTCCTGATAAATATTCCCATCAATTGCGACGGCCATATCATGGCGCAGGACCGCGCCGACACCGGGAAACCGTTCGTCGAGTTCCCGGATGACGGCTCGGATATTGTCGGATAGGACCTTTATCTCCGTCTCACCACCGGTGAATTGACGGGCAATTTCCCGGTTCAGGATAACGTTCGCCATTCGTCCCTCAATCCGCTGCGTCGATGGCGGCGCGGATTTTTGGCGGCGACATCGGCAGGTCCTTCATCCGCACACCAATCGCATCTTCAATCGCGTTCGCAACAGCAGCCATCGGCGGAATGATCGGCACCTCACCGACACCCCGGACACCGAAAGGGTGTGTCGGGTTCGCGACTTCGACCAAGACCGCCTCGATCATCGGCAAGTCGGATGCCACGGGGATGCGGTAATCGAGGAAGCCCGGATTCTCCAGTCGACCCTTGTCGTCGTATATATATTCCTCGTTCAAGGCCCAGCCGACACCTTGCGCTGCACCACCTTGGATTTGCCCTTCCACATAACTTGGATGGACCGCTTTGCCGACATCTTGCACCGCCGTGTAGCGCAGGATCGTGACATGGCCGGTTTCTTTATCGACCTCGACATCGACGATGTGGGTCCCGAAGGCGGGGCCCGGCGCTTGCACGTTCTTCGACTTGCGCGCCCCGATTGGCCCGCCTGTCTCAAGTGTCTTGCCCGCGATATCGGCCAGAGTGAGGGGTTCGAACTCGCCTGCGTTGGGGCCCGCTGGTCGGGCTTCACCTTCTTCCCACACCACAGCTTCGACATCGATGTCCCAGATCATCGCCGCCCGTTCACGCATTTGCTGCACGATATCTTGTGTCGCCTCAATAACGACGATCCCGGCAGCGAAGGTCACGCGGCTGCCTCCGGTGTGCCGGTTGTAAGCAAGCGAACTGGTGTCCGCGATGATCGCCTTCACGTCCTTCACATCGCAACCCAGGACTTCCGCCGCCATGTTGCAGAGCGAAGCCCGTGAGCCGCCAACATCCGGCGATCCCGAAGTCACCATGACGGTGCCATCCTCCAACAGACTGACCGCGACGCTGGTTTCACCGCCAACATTGAACCAGAAGGCAGACGCCACACCCCGGCCCTGATTTTTGCCTAGCGGCGCGCTGTAATGTGGATGGTCCTTCGCGGCCGTCATCGTTTCGATATTGCCGACGACGCCCAAGGTCGGGCCGTACGAGGTTTTGGTGCCCTGCTTTGCCGCGTTCTTCAGGCGCATCTCCATCGGATCGAGTTTCAACTCCCGCGCCAATTCATCCAGTGCGCTCTCGATCCCGTAGGCACCGATCGGGGCGCCCGGTGCACGATATGCCGCCGCCTTCGGGCGGTTGACCACGACGTCGTAGCCGATGCTCTCGACATTGGTGATATCGTAGGGAGTAAAGCCGCACATACAGGCGAGCTGCACCGGTGAGCCCGCATAGGCACCCGCCTGGAATTTATACTCGGCCTGACCGGCGGTGATGGTGCCGTCCTTCTTGGCGCCAACCTTGATCTTCATCCAGGAGCCAGACGTCGGACCCGACGCGCGGAACACCTCGTCGCGGGTCATCTGCATCTTGACCGGGCTGCCGGCCTTGCGCGACAGCAGCAAGGCATGCGGCTCAAGCCAAACGGTCGTCTTACCACCAAACCCACCGCCGATCTCGGCAGGCGTCACGCGAATGTCCGACGCCGGCACTTCCAGCAATCCCGCGCAATATTGCCGGATCATGTATTGGCCCTGGCTGCTCGACCACACCGTCGCCGTGCCGTCTTCCGACATATTAGCGACGCACGCGCTCGGCTCGATATAGCCTTGGTGGACCGGCTTGGTGGTGTACTCGCGCTCGATGACCGCATCCGCGTCCTTAAACCCGGCTTCGATATCGCCGATAGAGAAGGCAACCCGGTTGGCTACGTTCGAGGCTTTCGTTGGTTTTGGATCGACATTCGCGGTAAACAGGTTGTCGTGCAGAACCGGAGCGTCCGGCGAGCAGGCGTCCAACACGTCGATGACATGCGGCAAAACCTCGTATTCGACCTCAATCAACCTCACCGCGCGCTTGGCGATTTGTGGCGTCGTTGCCGCCACCGCCGCGACGCCATGCCCGTCATATAAAACTTTCTTCCGCGCCATCAGGTTATCGGATAGATGCTGGAAATTCACCGGCGCAGTGCCTTTGGTCTTTTCAGCATCGGGAATTTCCGGCCAATCGGCAGCGGTGATGACCGACTTCACACCTTTCAGCGCTTCCGCCTTAGAGGTATCGATCTTGACGATACGCGCATGGGCGTGGGGGCTGCGCAGAACCGCACCATACAACATGCCCGGCAGGCTGAAATCCGCACCATATGCGGCGCGGCCCGTCACCTTATCCACGCCGTCGGGCCGGGCCGTCCGTTTGCCCACCCATTTATACTCACCTTTGCCGGGAATCACTGCGTCGTTCATGTCCTGACTGCTTTCGGTAAAACTGTTGATATTCCGTTGCCGCAAATCCTGCCGCGTCACTCGGCGAACGACAGGTGCCGACCATAAATCCCGGCCGTTGATGAAAATATAGAGCGGAGATGAAGACTCGCGAATCAAATTTTGGAGCCGTCCAACAGCAAAATGAAACCACTTGATAGTTTGCGTTTGTCTCTCGCTCAATTCGAGGCAGATTAAAACTGTCAGATACGCGTCGATAGAGAGAGAACGCCATGCAATCCGCCGAGGCTATTTCCGAAATTCTGAAACGCGAAGGCGTCGAGATCGTCATCGGGTATCCGGTGAACCACATTCTCGAATTTGCAGCCCGTGCGGATATCCGCCCCGTCATTGTGCGCCAAGAACGCATCGGTTTGCACATGGCGGACGCCATTTCGCGGATGACCAGCGGCAAGAAGATTGGCGTCTTCCTGATGCAACATGGCCCCGGCGCGGAAAACGCGTTCGGCGGCGTGGCCCAGGCTTACGGCGAATCAGTGCCGATCCTGGTCATGCCCATGGGCTACGCGCGCAACATCGCGCACACCGACCCACAGTTCAATTCGGTGCTGAATTTCAAACACGTCACAAAATCGACGGAACCTGTCACCAATGTCCAAGATATCCCGGACATCATGCGCCGCGCCTTCACACAACTGCGCAACGGGCGCGGCCGTCCGGTCTTGATCGAAGTGCCGACCGACGTACTGGCCGAGGATTTCGAAGGCGAGATCGATTACACTCCGGTTTACACCACGCGCAGCGGACCGGATCCCGAAGCGGTCAAGACGGCAGCAAAAATGCTGATGAGCGCCAATCGACCCGTCATCTATGCGGGTCAAGGCGTCCACTACGCGGAAGCTTGGCCGCAATTGAAGGAATTGGCTGAGTTGATGGGCTCGCCCGTCACCACCAGCCTCGAAGGCAAGAGCGCATTCCCGGAGGATCACCCGCTCTCGCTTGGCTCCGGCGGCCGCTCGATGCCGCGCACAGTACACGATTTCCTAAAGAAATCCGATGTGATTTTCGGGATTGGTTGCAGCTTCACCTCGACGAGTTTCGGCGTCACCATGCCGAAGGGAAAGACGATCATCCACTCGACGCTCGATGCGGTCGACTTAAACAAGAACGTGGTGAGCCAACACGCCATGGTCGGCGACGCTGCGTTGACGCTCGACGCCCTGATCGTCGAGATGAAGGCGCAAGGACAAACACCGCCGGACACCTCTGCCGTAACCGCCGAAATCGCCGAGGTTAAGAAAGCCTGGCTCGCCGAATGGATGCCGAAGCTGACCTGCAACGACGCTCCGCTGAATCCCTACCGGGTGCTTTGGGACGTCGCCAATACGGTGGACCGACCGAATACCATCATCACCCATGACGCGGGCAGCCCCCGCGATCAACTCTCGCCGTTTTGGGAATCAACGACGCCGCTTTCCTATATCGGCTGGGGCAAGACAACGCAGTTGGGCTATGGTCTCGGTCTCGCGATGGGCGCCAAGCTCGCCTGTCCCGATAAGCTATGCATCAATGTTTGGGGCGATGCGGCGATCGGCTTTACCGGCATGGATTTCGAGACGGCGGTGCGTGAGCGGATTCCGATCCTCTCGATTCTTCTCAATAATTTCTCCATGGCCATCGAACTAAAAGTCATGCCGGTGTCGACAGAGAAATACCGCAGTACCGATATCTCTGGCGATTACGCCGCAATGGCCCGCGCCTTTGGCGGTTACGGCGAGCGGGTGACAGCGCCCGACGATATTATTCCGGCCATCCAACGCGGAATCGAGCAAACGAAGAATGGTACCCCAGCGCTGCTCGAATTTATCACTTCGCAAGAAGTGGATATTTCCATCTTCTAATACAAAAGGCCGGTATGATACCCGAATGGAACTAAACCGCGGCCAGCGCTTGGCTCACTTACTCGATTCAACGGGCTCAATGAGCCCGTCCAAAATGGGGATGGCAACGGTCTTTCTCGGCGCGGCCGTGCCCGCGGCAACCGCCTTCGCCACGATTACCGTTCCCTCTCTCTTCAAGTGCTATCGACGCCGCGAACGCCATTTATTGGGCGTGCAGTGCCATCTTTCTGGCGGAATATCTCCTGCGGATCTGGCTCACACCTCAGCAAGAGCGGCGACCGGACGACACTTAGATCTACCGTCGGCGCTAGCTTACCTCCGGCCTTGGTATCGTCGATCTATTCTCAGCGCTGCCTATCTTCCTGATGTTCACGGGGGTAATGTCCTATGGCGAAATCGGCGAACTGGCGCTCCTCTCTCTTTGCAAAAGCGCCCGCTACGTGGCCAGTCTCGGCCTGTTCACACAAGTGGTGCAGAACAAAGTCCGCTCCTTGATCCCGGTCTTGCTGTTATTGATGATCTTGGTTGTGCTGGCATCGGGCCTGACGTGCCGGTTCGAGCATGCAGCCCAAGCGGAGAGTTTCAGCTCAATCTCTACGACCATCTGGTGGGCGGTTGTGACCGTTGCAACGGTCGGCTACTGCGATATGACGCCGGTGACAGAACTCGGCCGTGTCTTAGGCGGATTGATTATGATCCTGGGTGTAGCAATCTTCGCCATGCCGGCAAGCATTTTGGCTAGTGGTTTCGCCAGCGAGATGCGGCGACGCAACTTTCTCGTCACATGGAAAACTGTTGCCGATGTGTTGCTTTTCTCTGACTTAAATGCTGGAGAAATCGCCGAATTTATCCGCCTTTTACGCCCGCATGGCGTCCCCGCAAATCGCGTGGTCGTGCATCACAGCGATACCGGCGACGCCATGTACTTCATTATGTCAGGCGAGGTCGAGATCAAAATCACACCGCCCCCCATACGCTTGAAAGAAGGACAATATTTCGGTGAGATCGCACTGTTGAAGGACATCGAGCGAACGGCGATGTTTATCACCAATAAGGACTGCCAATTGCTCTCGCTCCGAGCAACCGACTTTAGTAACCTCATGAAGCGTCAGCCAAATATCAGCGAAAAAATTACCCAGCAGGCGGACGGGCGCCTGCAAGAGCTTGAGATCGGCCACGGCGACACCCATCACTAACGTTAGTCGCGCCCAGCGCTGCGCAATTCAGCCAGCGCTCGGAACAATACCGCACTGATTACAAGCGAGCCTCCGATGAGAGTCAGTCGCGTCGGCACCTCATCGACGAACAACCAAACCCAAATCGGCCCGAAGACAAATTCCAACAACATCACTAAGGTCACTTCCGCGGCGATCAATTTCCGCGAAGCCACAATGAACATCCAATTGGAAAAGCCGGAAAGTACGCCCCCCCACAACAGACACAACGCTATATCACGGAGTGGCACGTCGAGTTGCCCCCCACTCACCACGGCTCCCGCTGTCATAATGATCAGGGAGGAGACAATCAGTGTGGGCAGCATATCCACGTTGCGCCGCCAACGGACGATGACCGCATAGGACCCGAAAGATATTGCGGTCAGCAAGCCCATCACATTGCCGAAGATCGATCCGGCGCCGACACCTTCGCCCAACATTACCGCCACGCCCGCCGCCGCGATCGCCATGGTGATAACGGTGCGCCATGGCAGTGCTTCCTTCAGGAAGAACCTGGCCACGCCCGCACTGATAAATGGAATTGCACACAGCATGAACAGAGCGTTGGCGACTGTCGTATGGGCCACGGATTGCACGAAACTAATACTGGCGATCGCCACCAGCATCGCACCGAAAACACCAGGCCAACCGATATCTCGCAGGCGAAAGATCGTATGGCGGCGATACCGTATGGTGAGCAACACGGTGACGGAAAACAGCATGCCGAGCGCCCGATAGAATACGAGCTGCCATTCATCGGCCTGTTCGATGTTACGGATCACCAATCCGCCAAAACTGATCGTTGTCGAGCCCGCGGCCATCAGGGCAAGCGCAATCAATCGGCTTCTGGTTTCGTTGGTAGTCATTCGATCATCTTAGCTCTGCCGCCCGCGACGGGACACAATATGCAGTGCCAGCGCGGGAATAAGCCCAAAGAATGCAATAGTTGCAATGGCTGTAAATCCGTCCTGGAACCCCAGCGTATTGGCTTGGGCGCGAAGCATATCGGCCAGGTAGTTCAACGCGACCGGCGAGCGCAGCGCTTCGGCAAATCCTTCCTCACCGAGCAACCGCGAGACGTTTTCGAGTAGTTCCCGCGTCGCCGGATTGGCTGCGGTTTGCGTCGCGGTCAAAGCCTCGCTGTGAAATTGCGTACGCCGGTCAAGCAGAACCACCAATCCATTGATACCGATCGCGCCACCGCCCAACATGACGAAGTTCACGATCGCGGAAGCTTCGCTGAGTTTATTGAGAGGTAAAGTGCCCAAGGCGGCGCTCATCATCGACGGTGTCATAAATGCTAGGCCTAACCGTCCAACTAAGATGAGAGCGGCGACACCCCAGAACATCGAACTGATGTCGGAGGAAGACAGGATCAAATTACTGATTCCGAACAGCCCGACACCGAGCGCGATACCGAATTGAGGCGGCACTGCATCGGCGAACTTTCCGGTGAGTGGCAGAATGAAGACCGCGATAATCGCGCCCGGCAAGATCAGAAATCCAGCAGCGGAAGGGGTATATTCCTGCACCAACTGTCCGAAAACCGGATAGAGATAGATGGCAGAGAAGTTTGCTAACCCATAGACGAAAGCCACGGCGATGGCAGCGGAGAAGGGAGCATGGCGAAAAAGCGTGAACTCTAAAATTCGTTGGCCACCGTATACTTGCGACAACACGAAGCCAGTGGCAGACACAAACGATATGATGAATTGCAGGATGATCGTATCCGACAGCCATCCATCTCTTTGACCGTTGGCAATCCCTGTCATCAAGAAGAACAGCGAGAGACACAAAAGCGAGAACCCTAGCCAGTCAAATGGCACCGAGGTTCCCACCGCCCGGCGCGGCAAAACGAACAGCCCCATCACGAAGGCAAAGGCCACCACCGGAAGCGGTAGTAGAAAAATCAACCGCCAATGGAACGCGTCTATCGTGAGGCCACCCAAATAGGGCCCCAAACCGTGCGCGCAAACAATTCCCATGCTGAACAATCCCATCGCAAGACCGCGCCGCTCCGGCCGGAAGGCTTGTACCAACGCGACCATGACCAAAGGCTGAATGACACCCGACGCGAAGCCTTGAACCACGCGGCCGAAGATGATCGCGGGCAGATTGGGACTGAAAGTGCTGATCAGTGAGCCGATCACGAACAAAATCAGCGAGACGGAAAATGTAAGCTGCGGGCCAAACTTCTCGACCGTCCACGGACTGATCAGTAAGCTCGCGGTCATCGTCGCAAAAAAGGCGGTAGCGATAAACTGCACCTGATCCTGCCCCACCCCGAACGCTCCCATGACGTCTGGTACCGCGACATTCACGATACTGCTGGTGAGGACAGCTGTGGCAAAGGCGGAAAGCACGGTCACGGCGACCAGCCATGGATAGGCCGCGCCGTAGCGTTCCGCGAGCTCCTCCAATGTGGTCTCGGTCGACCCGCTTATGCCGGCTTCCGTCATCTGTCCCTTCACACAAAATTTGATTACCCCGCTAGATAGTCCAACATTCCTGTTGATGAATACAGGCGGAAAACCGGATGCCGGAATTCGAATATCAAGGTGCGACCCTTCATTACGGGGACAGTGATCGTGGCGACCCCCTGCTGCTCCTGCATTCGGGCGGCAGTTCCGGTGCGCAATGGCGTAAAACCGGGGAACATCTCGGCGGTAAATACCGCCTACTTACGCCAGATTTCTATGGCCATGGCGGCAGCGAAGCCTGGAGCCGCCCAGAGGTCCTACAACATGACGATCAAGCGGATCTCGTCGCAGCGGTTATCGGAGATGGGGGACTCGCGGCGTCCACAATCGATATCGTCGGCCATTCCTATGGCGGAGCGGGGGCAGTGCGAATGGTATTGCGAAAGCTCGCCAACATCCGAAGTTTGGTGCTGATCGAACCAATGCTCGCGCGCTTGCTGCCGGAAGCAGACGAAAGCAAACTCTTTACCGAATACGAATATTTAGCCCATGGATTTCTCGACCGGGTCACCGCGGGTGAGGAGATCGAGGCCTGGCGGTTCTTCCTCGACTACCGAAATGGTAAAGGCAGCTGGGATAAGTTCCCAGAGAAAACCCAAACCAGGTTCCGGGGTCAGACGGATGCCACCTATAAGGCATTTCAGTCAAACTTAGCGAACCCAACGACGCTGTCGGATATCGCTTCACTCGATGTGCCGGTCACCGTTGTTTGCGGCGAACGAACCACCGCGCCGGACCGCCGGGTGACTGAATTGTTGCGGGATACACTGCCTAAAATGCGCTACGTGGTCATATCTGGCGCCGAGCATATGTCGCCCCTGACCCATCCAGAAAAAGTGGCTGCCATCATCGAACGGCACCTCTCAGATCTATCAACGGGAGATTGGATATGAACGATAACCCAATCCTGATCGCCGACGGTCGCATTGGCGGTGCCGCAGCAGCGCTGACTTTGGCCCAGCAAGGACGTGCGGTGCGGCTGCTCGAACAATCGCGGGATTTCCGGGAGATCGGTGCCGGTATTCAGCTCGGCCCAAATGTGTACAAGATGTTCCAAAACTCGGCCTGACGGAGGTCATCGATGCGGCGGCAGTCCGTCTAGACGCGCTTGTGATACGGGATGCACTCGACGGCGAGATCGTCACCCGCGTGCCCCATGCAGGATAAACTAGGCCTGTGGAGGGAGAATCGGGGCTAGTCGGCGACGATCACCGATTAGTTCGCAGCAATCAGGTCGATAAAGATGTCGGCGAAATCTTTTAGTTTCGCCTCGCCGACGCCGAAGGTTTCCGCAAACTCTACTCGCGTCGCCGGACGTTTCGCCGCCATATCTGCGAGGGAGCGGTCGGAAAAGATCACATAAGCAGGAACACCGCGCTCCTCTGCAAGGCGCAGACGTTTCGCCTTCAACACCGCCAGCAACTCGGTCCCCGCCGAGTCGAGGCTTTCGATCTCTGCGGAGGCCCGGCGTTTTCGCGTAGATGTTTTGACGATCCGGTCAGCACGGTAGCGGAATTCACCCTCGCCGCGCGTCAACGCCATTCCTGCCACCGTCATCTTAATGCCGCCATACCCGGCGACATCGATTTCCAAAAACCCGGCGGCCACCATCTGGCGGACGATGCCTTGCCATTCCTTCTGATTACGCGACGCCCCGGCTCCGTAAACATCAAGCCGGTCATGCCCCTGCTGCTCGATCTTGTCGTTCGAGCCGCCGCGCAACACGCTGACGATATGCGCCACGCCAAATCGGTTGCCGGTCCCTTGAACGGCGGTGAGAACCATATTCGCTTCGTGGGTCCCGTCCGTTGTCTCAACCGGATCAATGCAGACGTCACAATTGCCGCAGGCCTCTTCCATCGCTTCGCCGAAATAGCGCAGCAACATGCGCCGTCGGCAATCCGGTGCTTCGCAATAGGCGATCAATGAGTCGAGACGTTTATGCTCGCGCCGTTTGTGGTCGTCCGAAGTCTGCGCTTCCTCGATGAAGACACGGCGCATGCGAATATCGTCGAGTCCGTAGAACAACATTGTCTCCGCTGGGGCGCCGTCCCGACCGGCGCGGCCGATTTCCTGGTAATACGCCTCCGGGCTTCCCGGTAGGTCAGTATGGGCGACGAAGCGGATATCCGGCTTGTCGATGCCCATACCGAAAGCGATGGTCGCGACCATGACGATGCCGGGCTCGGTCATGAAGCGGTTCTGGATGGCTGCCTTCTCGGAGCTATCGATCCCCGCGTGAAACGCCAGGGCACTATGCCCCTGATCGCGGAGCATCTGCGCCACGTCCTCGGTCTTCTTGCGGGACAGGCAATAGACGATGCCCGACGCCCCTTTTCGCTCGGCGACGAAATCTGCGATCTGTTTCTTCCAGCTGCTCTTAAGCGTCACGCCCAGGCAGAGGTTGGGGCGATCGAAGCCGGTGACTATACTAACCACGTCACCCGCGAACATGCGCTGTTCGATATCCTCGCGGGTGGCACCATCCGCAGTCGCGGTCAGGCCGATGATCGGTACGCTCGGAAAGCGTTGGCGCAAATCGGCCAGCATGGCGTATTCCGGGCGAAAGGCGGGGCCCCATTGCGAGATGCAATGCGCCTCGTCGATGGCGAAGAGCGCGATATCCAATTGCGACAGCGCGGCCAGCATCCGGTCAGTCATCAAACGCTCCGGCGAAAGATACAAAAGCCGAATTTTCCCGTCACGCACCGCGAGCCACGTCTCGACGTTTTCTTCCCGCGAGAGGTCGGAATTGATGGTCGCTGCTGCGATCCCATTGAGCCGCAAGGCCGCGACTTGGTCGCGCATCAGTGCCACTAAGGGCGAGATCACGACCGTCAACCCGCCGCGCACGATTGCCGGCAATTGATAACAAAGTGATTTCCCGGCCCCGGTCGGCATGACCGCTAAGACGTTGCGCCCCTCCATCACCGCCTCGATGGCCTCGCGTTGCCCGTCGCGAAGCTCCGAGAAGCCGAAGACGTCGTGCAACGCCGATCCGAGATCGGCAAAATTGACGGTAAACGGGTCTGAATCCAGTAGGGTCATGAGCGCGAGTCGAACATACGCGATTCGCGCGACGACAACAGCCCCCAATCAACATATTGGGACAAAAGAGCACTCCTAGCCCAGATGTTTCCTATAAAACACCAAAGTACGGGCCTCGTCCTAGCTCATTGCAACTTTGCCGTCGTATTGCCGACGGATGAAATGTTGTGTAATTCATAACTTCGTAAACACTCAGACTGACGATAAATCCGGCTCGCCACCTAACAAATAATTACCGACGGTCTGATAGTGCGCCTTCCGCCCCTGCATCTGCTGAGTAACGGTGCGAATATCGCGGTAGCGCCGCTCGAACGGGCTGGAGTGGAACACCGCCGAAGCGCCCGCTGCGTCATAGACTGCTTCAGCCACGGATTTCGCTTCGTGGATGCCGTGAGTGCTCGCCAAGCGAATGCGCATGCGTTGATCCACGGTCAGCTCACCAGTTTCCAAAACCGCGGCCCAGATATCATCAAGCTCTGAAATCAGGAAAGTGCGGGCTGCGTTCAGACGCGCTTCGGCCAAAGCCACATCCGCTTGCACCACTGCGTTTTCCTTCAACACGGTTTTCGCCAAGCGCGGACGCTTGTCGATGGAGAGCTTTTTGAACGCCTGCAGCATGCTGTGCGCAATGCCCATCGCGACACCAGAAAATCCAGAAGCAAAGAGGTTGGTTTGCCGGAAGAGATAGAGCGGCGCACGATAGGTCAGTTCTTCGTCCTTGTCGCGGATGACTGAATGCGCGGCCGGGACGAAATGATCTTTCAAGGCATAGCCGTCGCTGCCCGTCGCCCGCAGCCCTACCACGTCCCAGATGACATTGATTTTGATCTCAGATTTCGGAATCAGCATGGTGCGTACCACGGTCTTACCGTCGGCACCCTTCATCGGCTCGCCGTCTTCCAGCATGATGCAATGCGCTCCGAGCCAGGTGGCGTTATGCATACCGCTGCAAAACGCCAGATCGCAGGTCACGCTGTAGCCATCGTCCACCGGAACCGCCGTGGCTTTACCCGGCCCCCAGGCCAACACGCCCGCCGGATCATCACCCCAAATCAAACGCGCAACATCGGGCTGCGCGGTGGCGGCACTCATCGAACAACCGTTTCCCTGACACATGCACCACGCGGTGCTGGCGTCGTAGCGCGCCACTCTTTCGATTGCCTGCATGAAAGTCGGCGGCGTCACTTCCTCACCATTATACGGCTTCGGCATGAGAAGGCGGAACAGCTTTGCCTCATGCAGTGTATCGACCAATTTTTGCGTCAAATGACCCTGCGCTTCGGATGCATCCGCTTCGCCTTCGATGATCGGCGCTACAGCGTCGATCCGCTGAAGAATTTCCGCCGTCGATGCGGTCATATTTTGGTCCATCGCTGAATCGGGCATCGTTCTTCCTTCCATGTCCGGTCGCTTATGCGGATTTAGCGCCGGCAATAAGCGCTACATTGCCATGTAGATGGAGAATTTGGGCTGTCATGCCGGCGGCCGCAAACCATTCTTGATAGTCGCTCAATCGGCCGGGCCGATTGTTGGGTGCTATATCGCCTTCATAGGCTTCAAACGACCCCGCCGTCCGCATGCCGCGGCCAAATTCCCGCTCAATCCGATTCCAGATCGAACACTGTAGCGGGAAGTGTGGTGCTTCCGTCAGACGCAAGCGGTCATAGAGAAGGAAGTATCCATCCGCCGCCAAGCGGTTCGCCGCGAAATAGATCACCCCCTGTTTCGTTTCATCCGGAAGATCATGGAACGTCAGCGCGGTGAGCGCGAAGCGGTACGGCCCATCCGGTATACCTATCTTCTCCAACGATTCGAGATTTCCCGCGAACCAGTCGGTGCGATCACCATATGCCGCGAGATTCTCTTTCGCCTGCGCTAAAGACTCCGGTTTCAGGTCCACCCCGGTCAGTCGAAGATCATCGCGCTTTTCAAAAATTAAACTCGCGACATATCCAGTCCCGCAGCCGAAATCGAGAATTCGATCTTCCGGTCTCGCGGTGTCGGCGACGGCGCAGGCCAGAATATCGAGCTGTTCGGCCCGGGTCGGATGACTTCCGATTGGATCTTCCATGAGGATTGCTGTTCCTTTGTAGAGTTAGCTGAAATGCATTGCGCCGTTGATATCTAACACCGCGCCGGCGATATAACTCGCCGCCGGTGAGACAAGGAACGCCAGCGGGCCGGCAACCTCATCCGCTTCAGCGATACGCTTCATCGGGAAAATATCACCACCGAAAGATTGGCTTTGTGTCATTGGCGTCGCAACCGGTCCCGGTGCCACGGCGTTGATCAGGATATTGTGCGGGGCACCGCGCCGCGACGCCCAACGCACGAAGCCGTGGATGCCGCCTTTCGCCATCGCATAATGAGGCGCCGCCGCGACCCCGCCGATACGCCCGGCGATGGAGCCAATCAATGCAATCCGTCCGCCATTGCCGCGCTCAATCATGCCGTTCATAAAAGCGCGAGTTAGGTTCAAGGGGCCGTGTAGATTGATGTTGAAGACGCGGGCCGCGACTTCGTCCCAACCGTCGTCGTTCCAATCATCGAACGGACAGATCGCAGCACAGTCGATCAGCGCGGTGACGGCGCCGCAATCAGCGGCCCATGCCTCGACAGCATCGCGGTCCGTGACATCGAGCGACGCCGCCAAGGATTCCCGCCCCTTCGAGGAAATGTAATCGGCCAACGCTTGCGGCGGTTCGATATCGGAAAGCATGACATCCGCGCCCATCTCCGCAACAAGGCGCGCCGTCGTCGATCCGATCCCGCCAGCGGCGCCGGTAATCGCGATTCTCTGACCCGTAAGGTCGAACTGAGCAGCCATTTCCCCACTCCCTTTCATGTTCCCTATTTCTCAATGATCTCGACGGGCGGGGGTCCGGGTCAAGCTTTCCAACGACAATCCCCAAATGCCGCCATTCCAGAGACAGACTTTTGCAGTATATGATTATGCGCGACATACTCCATCCGCACGACTATTCCTCCGCTTCCAACGGAACAACGCATGCCGGTCACCGCGCGAAGCTATCTCGGCCTTCTCGTCCTCGGGCTCGGCACATTGGTGGCACCGCTCGACAGTGCAGTGAACATAGCGTTCCCGCGGATTACCGGAGACTTCGGTGTTCCCTTGGCGGATATCCGTTGGGTTATCATCTGTTACGTCCTCACGCACACCAGCCTGATGCTGGTCTTCGGCAAGCTCGGCGACCTTTACGGACACAAGCGGATATTCACCGCTGGATTGGCGTTGAGCGTCGTCACCTTCTCGCTGTGTGCCATGGCGTGGGAGTTCGAGTACCTGTTGCTTTTTCGTGTCTCACAAGGTGTCAGCGCCGCGCTCGTGATGAGTTGCGGGCCGGCCATCGCGACGTCATTGTTTCCGGAAGAATACCGGGCTCGGGTGCTCGGTGCGTATTTAACGATGTTCGGCATCGGCGGCGCGCTCGGCCCCTCGATCGGAGGTATCTTGGTCGCTGAATGGGACTGGCCCGCTGTCTTCTGGGCCCGTGCCCCCATTGCATTCGTCGCCTTGTTATTGGTTTTCGTTCTACCAAATCCGCCACGCCGGTCGGCCTCGTCCAACTTCGATTCGACCGGCGCGGTGCTCGTCGCCGCCGCGATGTCGAGCTTTCTGCTAACGATCACGCAATTGCAGCGGGCGGAAGACTATCCGATTGCCGTCGGCCTGCTGGCTCTCACCGCGCTTGCCGCGATCCTCGCCTATATCCGCCGCGCGGCGCGCCATCCGTCCCCAGTCATTCGCTTGGACGTGTTTCGCCGTATCGAGTTCACCTTTCTCAATTGCGGCAATGTCGCGATCAATTTTACAGGCTTCTCTGTGCTGTTGTTGGTCCCCTATTATTTAGCGACCCAATCGGGATTGGAAGTCGGGTTGGCGGGCGTAGTGCTGGCGATGTCACCGCTCGGCGTGGTCTTGGCCTCCCCCATGGGTGGGTGGTCGATGGGCAAGGTCGCGGCCAATCGGCTGGCTTTCCTCGGCGTATTGCTGGTCGGCGGCGCAACGTTCTTGGTTGGGCGTTGGGACGGTACACCCGGAATGGTCGCCATGGCTTTGCCACTGTTGATGTCCGGGGTTGGCCTCGGTCTGTTTCAGGTCGCCTATATGAACATCGTCACCGGCACCTTGCCCTTATCGGACCGTGGTGTCGCGGGCAGCCTCGCCATGCTGACACGCACCGTCGGTATTGTCGGGGCCGCATCTCTCTTAACCTGGTTGTTCGCCAGCCTTGAGGCGGGAAACATACAAAACGGCGAGAGCCCAGATCAAAGTTTCATTCACGCCTTTCAATTGACCTTCGACATTGCCAGCGCGGTTTTGATAGGATTTCTACTTATATCGCTCATAAGATCCGGAACCTGGTTCGGGCGCACGACGGAGGGAGCACAATCATGAATGATGTCGTCATCGTAGGTGGCAAGACGTTACACCCGGATATGCAAACCATGCTCAATGCCCGAGCAGCTGCCGGTCCGACGGGCACCATCGAAGAACAGCGCACCGCATGGACAGCCTATAGCCAAGCACTCTCGACACCGCACCCGGCAGACATGAAAGTAGAAGATCGAGTTTTGCCCCTGGATCACGGCAACGTCACGGTCCGCGTCTATACGCCGGCATCCGCTTCCGGTGATGCGCCCTGCGTGATTTATTCCCATGGCGGTGGATTCATGAAAGGCGATCTCGACAGCTCCGACATGTTCGCGTGGGGCCTGGCGCAAGATTGCGGCGCTATCGTCGTCAGTGTCGATTATCGTTTGGCACCGGAACATCCATTCCCCGCCGCTTTCGACGACGTCTACGGAACCCTATGTCATGTTGCCAAGAAACCCGCGGACTTCGGTATCGACGCGAACCGGATCGCGGTCTGTGGAGACAGTGCCGGTGGAAACCTGTCCGCCGCCGCAGTACTGGCGGCGCGCGACCGCAATGGTCCCAAAATTGTGGCGCAATCGCTGCTCTACCCAGGCACCGGGCTTGAGCAATCCGGCGGCTCCTATGAAGAGAACGCGGATGCGCCAGGCCTAACGAAAGCGGCGACGGAAACCTATCGCGATCTTTATATTCCACCGGAAGAGCGCGAAAACCCATATGCCCGACCGGTGATTGCATCAGATTTTAGTGGCCTACCGCCCGCCTATGTTCATACCGCGCAACACGATCCGATCCGCGACGACGGCGAAGTTTTTGCCGACAAACTCCGCGCCGCCGGTAACGACGTGGTCTATCACTGTGCCGAGAACATGATCCACGGGTTCCTGCGGGCGCGCCTGTTGGGGCCAGGTGGCAAGGCCGAATACAACAAGATCATTGATTGGCTGAGGGCCCGACTGCAATGAGCGGAACCACCGTCATCCAGCGCGCCGATTGGGTCGTCGCCTGAAGTGAGAAAATCCGGCCATGTCTACCTGCGCGACGCCGATGTCGTATTCCGGGGGACCGAAGTACTCTCCATCGGCTAACATTACGACGGTGAGGTCGAGACCGAGATCGACGGTGGCAGGATTGTCATCTCTGCTAGAGCCGAGACGGACGAATCGGTATGCATCCAAGTCTAGGACAATGGCATCGGCATCGCCGCCTAAGATATGAAAAAAATCTTCAAACCTTTCGGACAAGTTCAATCAAAACCGGACCGCCCACATGAGGGCCTCAGTCTCTCATTCTCAAGAAGCTTAACGGAACTGAACGGCAGTCAACTGAGGCTCACGAGTGAAACCGCTAAAGGTACATGTGCAAGTATCCAATTCCCGCCGAAAAAAGTCGTGCCCGAGAAGAGCGACCCAGCAGCAGGCAAAACGGCCTAATCCATCGTTAAGCGCGTTCGTACTGCCCCAACTCCGCGCGGCGTACAATGGCCCAGCGGTATTGGTCGGGCCAAAGCTTGAATGCGTCTTCCTGCTCCAATGCTTCCGCCGCATGCAGTGCCCAGAACGGATCGTGCATCAGCTCACGACCAAGGGCCACCAGGTCGGCTCTGCCTTCTTGCAAGATATCTTCCGCTTGTTGCGGGTCGACAATGCGACCGACGGCCATGGTAGGTACATTGGCGTCACGCCGGATCGCTTCCGAATAGGGCACTTGGAAGCCGAGTGGGCGTTGGCCTGATTTCGGCAACGGCTTGCCATCGTCCTCGGCTCGGAAGGCAGGTGCTCCGGTGATGCCGCCGGCGGAGCAATCGACCACATCAACACCGCGCTCCTTGAGCGCCGTCGCCAGCGCAACTGAATCCTCGATCTCCCATCCGTAGCCGTCGATGGCAGAGATACGGAAGAACAGCGGCAGCTCGTCGGGCCACGCAGCCCGGACAGCTTCTGTGACTTCCAGGGCGAAACGCATGCGCCCGGCGCGGTCGCCGCCGTAGCCATCATTGCGCTGATTGCTGAGGGAGGATAGAAAGCTGTGGATGAGATACCCATGCGCGCCGTGAATTTCCAACACCTTGAATCCGGCCTGGGCCATGCGCCGGGCGCTGTCCGCAAAGGCAGTCACGACATCCGCAATTTCCGTTTCGCTTAAGGCATGAGGTGTCGGCCATCCGTCAGCCAACGGCACTTCTGACGGCGCCACGGTTTGCCAGCCGGGATCGCCCCACGCAGTATCGCCAATCGCGAGCGGGACACCCTTTGCCCATGGCGGTGCCGCCGATGCCTTGCGCCCCGCATGGGCGATCTGCATGCCTGGAACCGATCCCATCGAAGAGATGAACTCGGTCGTCGGCCTAAGGGCCTCCGCCTGCTCGTCGGTCCAGATGCCAAGACAGCGCGGGGTAATGCGCCCGCGTGGATCTACCCCGCTGGCTTCGGCGAAGACCAAACCCACCCCACCCCGCGCGAAAGTGCTAAGATGCGCAAATTGCCAGCTTGAGGCGACACCGCTATTCGCGGAATACATACAGAGCGGTGATAGCACGACGCGGTTCGGCAGGGTGACGCCACGTAATTTGAGCGGAGAGAAGAGGAGATTGTTACTCATGAAGATTCGTTTTCCCTTAATATCTCGTCGTTCCGGGACGGGCATCGCCCAAACCCTGATTTATGGCCTGAGCCCGACCGCCGGACAATCCGCCCACTGGAAACGCTCAGGCAGTAGTTTCGGGTTCGCTTCGCGCCCCGGAACTACGTTGTAAGGTGGGTAGATATCTATCCAACTTACGACCTCTATTGCCCCAGCCGTTTCGCTTCTTCATTCATCACGACGGCAACACGGCCAATGGCAGCTCGGTCCAAGACTGCCACCATGGCATCTTGGAAATCCTCCAGCTTGAAGGTTTTCCATATCCGCGGTTTTATTTTTTCGGCTTCGAACCAATCGAACATCTGCTGCATCAACGGATGAATGCGCGGCGCCATCTCATTGCGCACGTCGTCCGGGCTCCAGCCAATATAATACCCCATGTTGAGCCCCGTCACGGTGATGTTCTTAACCAATAGGATGTTGGCCGGAATTTCCTGTATCGTGCCGCCGGCGAAACCGACCGGCATGATGCGACCTTCCGGCGCGATGCAGCGAAGCGACTGCTTAAATACGTCGCCGCCCACCGGATCGTAAATGGCATTGGCACCGCGCCCATCGGTGAGCTCATTCACGGTTTTGCGGAACTCGCCCTCGCGGTAATTGATTACATGATCCGCACCGTGGGCCTTTGCCGCTTCCAACTTCTCCGCCGACCCAGCGGTAGCGATCACCGTCGCGCCGATGATCTTTCCAATCTCGATTGCCGCCAAGCCAACGCCACCGGCAGCACCGTGCACCAACAAGGTCTCGCCCGCTTCCAGACGCAACAGATGCGGCCACAACAGGGCGGCTGCCGACGTCGCATAGGAATTGGTGAAGCAGATCGCCCGGTCAAAGGTTAAGCCGTCGGGTATCTTGAACGTGTTCACCTCATTGGCGACCGCGACCTCGGCCAAGCCGCCCCAATCAAGGACGGCGCACACTCGGTCCCCGACTTTAATTCGCTCACAGCCTTCGGCCACGTCGGTGACGATCCCGGCCACTTCGGCAGCAGGGACAAAGGGAAGCGGAGGCTTGCGTTGATAGCGGCCCGCCACCATCAAGCTCAACGCGAAGCTGACGCCCGTTGCCTGGGTTCGAATACGAACCTGCTTCGGCCCTAATTCCGGCTCCGGGCATTCGATCAGGTTCAGGTTTTTGAATTCGGTAAATTCCTCGACGAGTACGCCTCGCATCGGCTTTCCCTTCTGAGCATAAACTTCGGCAGGAAAGATAGGTGCGCGGCCGCCCCTGACATCCCCGGACCCCGCCTTAGTTATTCTGAGAAGAATTTCCAAGGGGAGAATGAAATGCTGAACGGCAAATGTGCGCTGATCACCGGATCGACGAGCGGCATCGGTCTGGCCTATGCAAAAGCATTGGCCGCTGAAGGGTGCGAGATCATGATGAACGGCGTGGCGGATGCGGACATCATCGACGCCGCCAAGGTAGAAGTCACAGCAGCGGGCGCGAAAGCGGTTCATTTCTCCGCCGCTGATATGCGGATACCGGAAGAAATTCGAGCGATGGTCACCGATGCTACAGCAGCAATGGGTAAGGTCGACATCCTAATCAACAATGCAGGCATCCAGCACGTCTCCCGTATCGAAGACTTCCCGGACGACCAATGGGACGACATCATGGCGATCAATCTCTCCTCGTCCTTCCACACCATCAAGGCGGTCTTGCCTCAAATGCGTGAGCGCAACTGGGGACGGATCATCAACACCAGTTCGGTGCAAGGCATCGTCGCCTCAATCCATAAAGCAGCCTATGTCTCGGCAAAGCACGGGTTGATCGGATTGACCAAGATGGTTGCGCTGGAGACGGCTGAGTCCGGGATAACCTGTAACGCAATCTGCCCTGGCTCAACCGACACAGCGCTATCGCGCTGGCAAACAGAAAAATTCGCCCGTGAGAGTGGAACGACCGTGGAAGAGGCGTCGAAGAACCGGCTCGGCGAAAAGCAACCGAGCATGACGCAGGTCGGCGTCGAGCAACTCGGCGCCCTCGCGGTCTTCCTGTGCGGCGACGCGGCGAGCCAGATGACCGGCACCGCCTTACCGATGGATGGCGGCTGGACCGCACAATAAGAAATTAGGAATGACAAAATGCCCATGATCGACGTCAACGGCCTCGCCACCCATTACACCTTGGACGGTCCCAAAGATGCGCCTGTCCTAACTTTTGTACCCGGACAGTCCTTCACGCTGGAGACTTGGGCCGGACAGGTCCCCGCATTCAGCGACCGCTTCCGCGTCTTGTGCCTCGACCTGCGCGGACATGGCGGCACCGCGCTCGGCGATATCAAGGACGAGCTAAGGATGCCGGATCTGGCTGGCGACGTCATCGGTCTGTGGGACGCGCTCGGCATCGAGAAATCGCATTACGTGGGCAAGTCGCTCGGCGGCATGATGGCGTACGAGATGTCTCTCGAACACGCGGACCGGCTGCACAGCGTCACCTTCGTCGCGACCCAAGGATTAATGCCGGACGGCAGTCTGGAGCGGATGCGGGGCTACGTCGCGGAGTTCCGCGCCTCCGAGCGCAAGATGGGATTGGCGGCGGAGCGCCTGCTCGCGCGCTATCTTCCCGAAGACTATAAATCGAGAGACCCCAAAGGCTTCGCCCAGTTGGAACGCGCGATTACCGCGTTGTCGGTCGATAGCTATGCTTATACGACGGAAGCCATCAACGCGATGCGCTACGACGCCCGGCTCGGTGAAATTAAAACCCCTGCCATGGTTATCGCCGGAGAAGTCGATGCCCCAACCCCGCCGGCGCGAATGGAGATTTATCGCGATCAAATCGCGGGTGCCGGATGGGCAGTCATTAAAGGTGCCGCGCATCTGCCCAATTTCGAGAAGCCGGAAGCCTTCAATCAAGCACTCGCCAACTTTCTCGACGCCTTATAGGAGGAGTGCGCGATGCCCGCACCCTATTCTGGCGGCTGCCAATGCCGCCAGGTCCGCTATGATCTTACCGGCGAGCCGGTACACCTAATCGCCTGCCATTGCAACGAATGCCTAAACTAGTCGGGCAGCGCTTTCGGCATGTCGATGATCGTGAAGACGGACGATCTGAAATTTACCGGCGTCACCAAAAGCTATACCCACACCGCCGATAGCGGCAACAAAAATACAGGTGTCTTTTGTCCCGACTGCGGCGTGCGCATCCACAACACACCTCACTACATCGATGGCGTTTTAACGCTGAAGCCAGGCACGCTAGACGACACCAGCTGGCTGCGCCCGACAGCGATGCTTTGGACGAAAAGCGCGCAGGGCTGGACGCCCGTGCCGGACGGCGTCAAGGAGATCGAAGGGCAGCCCTAAACGGGCCCGCATAGTAGATAAAGAGATTGTCGCCCTCGCCAAGCTCGCGCCACACCCGATCGGAGGCATCGAGTATTTGGTCCCGCGTCGCAGCCCGCAATAAGGTTACCGTATTGGCGGTTTAACACCCCGGCGATCTGCGGCCGCCCGCGCAGTGCCAAGCTTCGGCCAATCTGCGTAGGTATTGTACCCAATGACAAGGCCGTGCAAATTACCAAAAAAGAGACTTACCATGTCTATCTTGGCGAGCGAGGCGGCGGACTTTTTTGCCGGGGCGGCGAACCGTGCGGGTATCAACGGCTTGCTCGCGGCTTGACCGGGCGGCGGCACCTGATCGGTTCGCACCACCTTGACGCTGAGCAGACCGGTATTACCGAATAGCCAAGCTTGGTTGTCATTCGGTCCGAGATACAGGACGCCATCCTCCTCCGCTAAAAATTCCAGATGCTTGCCGACCGGAAAGAGAGCGCCAAAGGGGCCAATGCGAGCGATCAAGGTCTGAAAATCAACCGCGACAACCGGCCGGATATTCAACACATCCTAACAGAATAGCGTGTATTGGAGAAACCCGCCGCTCGCGTTTGTTTGATTACAATGGGGGCTCATCCGTCAGGAGCCGTCCGGACGATACGGTATTTAGTCCCCGCCTTCAGTTGGATTCAGTGTTACGCCAATGTCCGCCAGCGACGACTTGGACGGATTTCGCCTCACCCCCTGCGAGCGTTACGATTTTACATAAAGTCGTATATTGATGGGCCGCCTGACCAGCGCCAAGCGCCAGCACTACCAGAATGGCAGATGCTCTATGAATACGTATGTGACATTCCCTCGGTATTTTGCCTCTCCCCGACGGTAGAGCCAGGATCGAAACATAATTAGCGCAAGCCGCCTAATCGGGCCACATGAGGCGATTTCCTTGGCACACGATCTGACCTATATTCGTTAGCAAAGAAACACCGAGTAAGAAACCAAACGGGAGAAGAATAACCATGAGCTTTTCAGTCACCAGTAACAGCTTCAAGGATGGCGACTATCTCGCCAACGATCACGCGTTGTCAGAGAGTTACGGCTTCGGTTGTGCGGGCAATAACCAGTCACCCCATCTGGCTTGGGGCGAGCCTCCGGCGGGCACCGAGAGCTTCGCCGTCACCTGTTTCGATCCGGACGCACCGACCGGCAGTGGATTCTGGCACTGGCTGGTGATCAATATCCCGGCCGATGTACGTGAGCTGGCGTTGGACGCGAGCGGTAATGGCATGCCGGTCGGCGCGCTGGAGACCCGCACAGATTTCGGCAGCCCTGGCTACGGCGGCCCCTGCCCCCCCGAAGGCGACCACCCGCACCGCTATCCTTTCACCGTGCACGCATGCAATTCGAAATTGGAACTGCCCGCCGACATCATGCCCGCGGTGGTCGGATTCAACCTGCATTTCGCGACGCTGGAGAAGGCCACGATCATGGGGCTTTACAGGCGATAAGCGCGGCACGCCTATAGCGGGATGAAACGCTACCGCATCTCGGAAATTTTCCATTCCGTCCAAGGCGAGGGCCGCTACACCGGCGTGCCCTCGCTGTTCTTACGCTTCTGGGGCTGCAACTTTCAATGCCGTGGGTTCGGCAATGTGCCGATGCCGAACGGGCCGGTCGAGACCCTCGCCGATTTTCCAGTGGCAGAGACCGGCTGCGACACGGAATACGCTTGGAACCCTGCATACCGACACCTCTCTGAAGAGCTGACGGTCGCGGAGATTTGCGACCGTCTGGAGGCACTTGCGCCTCGATTTCACCACGAGCAGTCTAAGCAATGGACCCATCTGGTCGTCACCGGCGGTGAGCCGATGTTAAGCCAGACAGCGCTCGTCGATGTGCTGAAGGCGATGGCTGCCCGGAACAACCTGCCCCGTTTCGTCACCATAGAAACCAACGGCACCCAATTGCCGCGCGACCCGCTCGCGACGCTCATTCGCTCTCACTACACGGACGGCACACGCGAATGGTTCTGGTCCGCGAGCCCGAAATTAACGCTGTCAGGTGAAGCCTGGGACACGGCGATCCAGCCACACGTACTCGCCGCCTACCGCGATCTATCCGATGCGGGGCAGATCAAGTTCGTCTCGGACGGGCATGAAGGGAGTTGGGATGACGTGGCTCGCGCCGCAAAAACTTTCCGCGAGGCCGGGATCGAGTGGGATGTCACGATCATGCCTGTCGGTGCGACCCTCGCCCGGCTCGAATCGGTGCAAACGGAAATCTGCCTAGGCGCGCTCGAGCGTGGCTACCGCTTCGCACCTCGCCTCCACACATGGCTTTTCGGGAATACACCGGGAACATAGAACCTGGTTAGTGCCTATGATGATATTTTGCGAACTGCATGTCTTCGTGCAGGATATAATCGGTGAGCCATTCGGTGAGGAAGGTGGTAAATCCATTGGAGGCGAAGCGCGCTGCTTGACACTCAAAAGCGGCTTTGTATTCCTCGACCCGCCGCGCCAATGCCACATGCAACTCGATATGGCTGTCGAGTTCGGGATAACCGACCGTCCGCATTAACCGTTCTTCATGCTGGAAATCGACGTCGACATAGGCAGCCCAGGCGTCGACGGTCGACGTGATCGAAGCGTCTCCCGCACCTTGGGCATGCTGATCCGACAAATCGTTGCTGAGGGCGAACAACCCCCAATGTTTCCGGTCGATCTCCGCTTCGCCGAGCTTGAAGTCGTCCGACCATTCGACAATCACCATGTCGTCTCTCCCGGTTTGGTTTCCCAAGGATAGGTCGGGAGGTCAAGGACGGGCATTGTGCTACGTCAATCCCTCGGCGGGTAATGGCGTGACGTCAAGAGAGATCGAGAGAGCCGATAAAAATTTTCCTCAACAGCACGTGCACGCCTCGCCCTTCGTAATGGCGAATAAGCCTCTTATTTATGTTAGGGTGCATACCCAATGGTGGGGCAGAACAATGAACGGCATCTATCGCCGACATTCTAAATGTCTACCTCGGACAGAACGCCGGGGAGGCGGTGCTGGCGGGTAATATGACGCGAGGCAAATCCTTCAAAGTCACAGCCGCGATTCTGATCGTCGACATTCGGGGGTCCACGCCATTGCTCCAACAACTCGGCACCGATACCTAAATCAATATTATCAATAAACTGTTCGATATCGTCACCCCGCATGTCAAAGCAAACGACGGTGAGGTTCTTCAGTTCACGGGTGGTGGGATGCTTGCGATTTTTCCTGAGTCCACCGAGGCCAAGGCAGGTGGATTCACGTGCCCAATCGCCATTCAGAATGCCCACACCGCTGCCGGCGGCACGGACAAGGCGACCCTAAATGCGGACCTGCCGGCCTCTCTCAGCTTCGGCTAAAGCTATGGGCCGGTGGATTACGGCAATGTCGGCGCGGAAGATTGGTTAACCTTCACCGTTTTGAGCACCGAAGTCAGTCGCGCCGACCGACTGCAAATCCTTTGCCCGCTCGGGGATTCGAATGTGGCTATTTCGGGTGACTGCGCCCCGCATCTCCCGAATGGGGCGGGGACAAGTCCCAATCCAACGGCTTTGTTTGACCGGTCTAGCCGGGCTACACTATCCCAAAGAACGGAGCGTCGATCCCATGCCATCGGACCCCCAACCCACCCGCTTAGGATTCCTTGTCCCGGAGCGAAACGTCACCTGCGAGGTCGAGTTTCCGCGCTATCTGCCGGACGGCGTGACCGCGCATTTCTCCCGCCTGCCACGCGAGCAGGCTGAGCTGAAAGCGGCCTCCCTCGTGCAAATGATGGAGAACGTGGAGGCGCAATCCAGGCTGCTCACTAAGATTGACGTAAAGGTTATTATGGCGGCCTGTACCAGCGGGACGTTTCTCGGCGGGACGGCGGCGGCAGACGACCTCGGCACCCGTATCAAACGTGCCACGGGCATCCCCGGATTTACCACATCGACGGCAGTCACGGACGCGCTCCGCGCCATTGGCATTCAACGGTTCTTCATGATCACTCCCTATCCCCACGACATCACGGCAACGGAAGCGGCGTTTTTTGAGGCGCTCGGTTTTGAGGTGGCGGGAACGGACACATTCGCCTGCACCCACTCCCCGATGATTCCGGCGCTCGCCTCTTCAGAAGTCGCGGAGATGGTGGCGCGGCACGCGGACGAGATCAAGGCGGCGGACGGCCTGTTCGTGAGCTGCACCAATCTCGCGACCATGGACCGGATATCGGCGATGGAAGAGACGCTCGGTAAGCCAGTCGTCACCTCGAATGCCGCGACCCTATGGCGCGCATTGCGCGAGGCGGATATACCATCCGTTGATATTGGGGCGGGGTCGATTTTCACACATGACCTCGCGCGTTAGGACCCCGACCTTTACCCTCTACCGCGTGCGGGGGAGGGTAAAGGTCGGGGCAATCTTATTTAAACCGCGAACGGCACCGGATAGCGCTCCGGCGGCAGAAAGATCGTCGTGCGTTTCAACAGTCGCGGCACCATCGGGTCGAAGGGCTCACGCCGGTGCAGCACCCGGCAATTGTCCCAGAGCACAATATCGCCGCGCCGCCATTTATGCTCAAAGACAAATTCAGGCCGGGTAATATGCGCCGATAACTCATCAAGCAGGGCACGGCCTTCGGCGCTCTCCATCCCCTCCACCCCGTAGGTCTGCAACGGGTCCAGATATAATCCCTTTCGCCCGCTACCAGGCTGGGTCAGCACTATTGGGTGAACGACGTCGGGCGTCTTTTCGCGAATATCCTTGACGTCACCATCCTCGACGATATCCACATCGAAGATGTTATAGGCGTATTCGCCGCACCGCCCCTCGACCCGCGCGCGCATCTCGTCCGAGAGGGCGTCATAAGCGAGCTGCGTATTCGCCCAAGCGGTCTTGCCGCCATCCTCCGGCACTTCGAGTGCGTAGAGCAGCGAGCCGGTATCCGGCTTCGGCTTATAGCAACTGTCCGTGTGCCACTTCGCCTCGCCGCTGGCGAGCGCCCCAATATTGTCGCCGTTCTCCAGCCGCAGGTTCGAGACCATCACCACTTCCGGATGGGAGCGCGAACGAATGTCCGTGCGCACATGAATATTGATCTCGCCAAGCCGAGAGCTGAACGCAATCTGCTGCGCCTCGTCGAGCAGCTGGTCGCGAATTAACAACACCGGATGCTCGACCCAAAGCGCATCGATTCCGGCGATCAGGTCAACGGTGGGCGCGCGAAGATCAATATCGAGAATTTCGAGCCCGAAGGTGGATGTGAGAGGACGTGTGATGAGGGGCATGAGCGTGGTTACGTTACTCCGTTTTCATCGCCGCCAACATTGGGCGCACGACTTTCCCCATCAGATTGATGCCAACGCCGCACTTGCAGCCCGCGCAATCCTTGCACGTCTCCAGCCCCAGCTCCTGTGCGTTCGCGAGCGCCTTTTCTCTCCCGGCGTCTGTGTTGAGCGGGTCAAGACGGAGGATTTGCAGCTTCAATAAGGAGAACGGGTTGCCGTATAGGTAGCCGTCGGAGGCACTCGCTTCCGCACCGTTCTCAAAGTTTTTCGCATGCATCGGGCAATTTTGTAAGCATGCATAGCATTCGATGCATGCCGTCAGCGCATGGTAATCTTCGGGCGGGTCTTGATTGAGATCGTTGCCTTGGGCCACGCTGGTCAGGCGATCGCGCATTTGCCGGGCGACGCCGTCTCTGCGCACCACCAGGTCGGCAAGGACCGGGAGCGTGTTGACTGGGCTGATGCGGTCGCCTTCCCGCACGCGGGCACGGCAGGCGACTCTCGGGCGGCCGTTGATGTCGACGGTGCAGACACCACAATTGCGCGCTCGGCAGCCATAGCGGAAGGCCAAGTCCGGCATCGTCGTTGCCTGTGCCTGGAGCAGGACGTCGAGGATCATTGGTTTTTCGGCAGGCTCGCGGAGCGCGTAGTCGTACTCGACAATCTCGCTCTTGCCATCGCGGTGGAGCTCTATTTCGACCTTCATGCCGCGCGCTTTTCCGCAATTGCCGCATCGTCCGACCCGGGCTCGATCTCAGGCGCGGCCCCCGTGGGGCTGCCCATGATGGCCTGGTAACGGGCTTCCAGTTTCTTGTCCTTGATTGAAGCAGGTAGGAAGCGAAACCATTTCGACTGGAAACGCCGCCAGTTCTCTTCCGCCTTATAGGCGAGCAATTGCTTGAGCGGCGTCTTCGGGCGCATCACCCGGCGCACGCAGTAGCTACCATCTGCATCGCGGTGGACTACGGTTGAATAGGGCTCAGTGAAGACGGAAATTTCGCCCTTGTCGAGACGGACATGGCCGCCGAGGCTCCCGTCCCGCTCCCCCGCGGCCGCCGCGACGGCCTTGGCCGTCTCCAGCAGATTGCGCAGTTCTTCGAACTCGATGAAAGACTGGTTGTAGGTCGCGTAAGCCGGGATGGCGACGGTGTCGAGCCGCTCGGTCAGCGAAGCAATCAGGCCGGCAATCCCGGCGATGCCATCTCCGGTGCGGGCCGGGCCAATGGCGTCCCAAGCTTGTGTTTGTAACTCCAATTTCAGGGTCGCAGCGGCAACATCGCCTTGTTGGCCGAAGCGAGCTGCGGTTGCCTCGATCAGCGGCGCGAAGGCCGCGTCATCGATCTTACCCTTGAAGCCGCGCGCCAATTGCGTCGCTGCACGTCCGGCGCGAGAACCAAAGACAGAGACTTCCGTCAGCGCGGTGGAGCCGAGGCGATTGGCACCGAAGACGCCGCCCATCGCTTGGCCCGCCGCGAACAATCCCGCGATGCCGAGCGCGCGTTCGCCTGAACCGTCCCCCTTGACGGACGCACCCTCGGCATCGGCGCGCAGCCCACCCATGTGGTAATGGGCACTGGGCCGAACTTCCCAGGGCTCTTCGCATTTCGCGATCGGCTTGCTGAAGGCTTGGCGCGCGTTGCGGTAAGCCCCCGGCAGGCATGTCTCCAGGTATCGCATGAAATACGGGCCGGAGCGCGGTAGGACCTTGTTGCCAGTCATATCCAGATAGGCCCCGCCATTGGGGCTACCACGACCGTCGGCCACCGCGCGCATGATGGCGGCAGAGCATTCGGCGCGGGTGCGTTGATAGACACTGTCGAGGATCACCGTTCCGTTCTTGTCGCGGAGCACGCCGAGGAAACTCGCACTCGCCGGCTCGCCGACCAGCAACCCTTCATAGGAAGGCGGGGAGGCGATGCAGAAGGGCAGAAATTGGCACTGTTCCATATCCGCCAGTTCGGCCCCAGCGCGGGCGGCAATAGCATAGCTGTCACCGGTATTGCCGCGCATGGTGTCGGTCTTCGGGAAGAACAGCGTAGAGAGGCCGCCCGCAGCGATGATGATCGCGGGTGCCCGCACAGCGATCAATTTGCCGCCGGATGCGTCGTAGATCAAACCGCCGATAATACGGGGTTTGCCGTCTGCGTCCTCATCCGTCACCAGATCGAGGAACCAGGCGTCTTCCAGATAATCGACCCCGTTGCCTTGGACGACCGCGTTCCAATTCGCATGACCGAAGGAGATACCGTGGTTCGGCAGCCCGACAGAGCGCCGCCGATTGTGGCCACCGAACGCCATGGGGGCGGCTTTTGGGCCATCGCGCTCATGATCGATGGCGGGGCGCAGCCCTTGCGCGCGAAATAGATCGAAGCTGGATTGGCTGTCCTTGGCGAAGGCGTCGGTGATCTCCTTTACAGGCAGGTTGCCACCCGCCATGCGTAGGTTCTCGGAGAGGTTATCCTCGCTGTCGTCATCAGTCGCCACGGCGCGCACGGTGGCATTGCCCTCAGAGATTTTGGTGTCGGAGCAGCCAACGGGATCCTTCGAGACGACGAGCACGCGCGCGCCCTCATCCGCCGCCACCCGCGCCGCCAAACTCCCGGCCCCGCCGGAGCCAACGACCACCACGTCATAGTCGCGCCATTCGGTCTCGATTGTCATGTCAATTCTCCACCGCGTTATCTTTCAGCGAGATGGCATAGGTAGGCCGATGGATCAAGGGCCCCTCACCCTAGCCCTCTTCCGCGAGGGGAATGGGGACGTCACCGTGTATCTCGTTAGAATTCCCTTTCCCCTCGCGGGAGAGGGCTAGGGTGAGGGGGCTTATACCCCGTCGTCGACCTCAACACCGCAAGCGTTCAGCGCCATCGCCAGCGTCATGTAATTTCCGGCAGTGAAAATTATGTCCAAGACCTGCTGATCGTTAAAATGTTTGGTGACCGCAGCCCAACCCGCATCGTTGAGTGTTCGCGTCTCCAACAATTCGTCGACGGCGGCAAGCAGAGCATGTTCGCTATCACTCCAGCCAGCTGCACTAGCGCCTTCTTTTACACGCTCAATTTCCTCTTGAGAAAGACCGGCCTCCAGCCCGATGCGATTATGTTGCGCCCATTCGTATGCGGATTGGCTGACCCATCCGGCACGCAAGATCACCAGCTCGCGGTCGCGCGGCACGAGGCTCGATTTCAGCAAGCAATGATTGGCGAAGACCATCCAGCGCTTCAGCAGCTTCGGATGACGGCCCAGCGTGGTAAAGATGTTGAATACCCGCCCGAAGGTTTTGATCGTCGGCGTGAACATCTCACGCATCTCGTCGGTCCATTGGGCTTCGGGAAGCGGTGCAAGGCGCGGCGCAGGCTGATCGGACATATGGTTGTACTCGTTTAGTTGAGACGTTGAGATTTGCGGACGCGTTCGCTCTCGGTCTTGAGCTGTCCGCAGGCCGCCATTATGTCGGTGCCCCGCGGCGTGCGTACCGTTGCGACATAACCGGCGCGTTCGATAACGCGGGCAAATCTTCGAATCGCATTGCCGGAAGAGCATTCATAGGTGCTACCGGGCCATGGATTGAATGGGATCATGTTCACCTTGGCCGGAATACCCTCGATCAGGCGGCACAGCTCACGGGCGTCAGCCTCGGAATCGTTGATGCCTTTTAGCATGACGTATTCAAAAGTGATGCGCCGGGCGTTCTTAGCAGGGGGATAGGCGCGGCAGGCGCGCAGCAATTCCGCAATCGGATATTTCTTATTGATCGGCACCAGCTTGTCGCGCACATCATCGGTCACCGCGTGCAGGGAGATCGCCAGCATCACGCCGAGTTCCTCGCCACATTGCTCGATCATCGGCACCACACCAGAGGTCGACAGCGTAATCCGACGCCTCGATATTGAAACACCGGCGCCGTCCATGGCGATCTGCAGCGCCTTCTTGACGTTGTCGTAATTATAGAGCGGCTCGCCCATGCCCATCATGACGATGTTGGTGATCCGTTTCTGTTCCTTGCTCGACGGCCATTCTTCCAGATGATCGCGGGCCAACATGATCTGGCCGACGATCTCGCCCGGCTCCAGGTTGCGCACCAGACGCTGTGTTCCGGTATGGCAGAAGGAACAGGTGAGCGTGCAGCCGACCTGGCTCGAGACACAAAGGGTGCCGCGACCCGGCTCCGGGATATAGACTGTCTCGGCGGCGTTCTTGTCCTCAAAGTCGAGCAGCCATTTCCGCGTGCCGTCGACGGATTGTTGGTCAACCGAAACGCCCGGTCGGTCAATCCGAAAGGCTTCCGGCAAATGCGCCCTTAAATCCTTCGAAAGGTTAGTCATCGCATCGAAGTCACGCGCACCTTTGGCGTAGACCCAACTGTATATTTGGTCGGCCCGGTAACGCTCGACATCAAAAGCCGCCAAGGCGTCGAGAATCTCCGTGTGCGACATGCCGACAAGATTCTGGCGCGTATCTTTCGCGGGCGTGGGTAGGTCGGAATTGATCCCGATCATGGCGGCGGTGTCAGTCATAGAGCGGGATATACGGCAGAACGGCACCGTACGCCAAGGGAGAATGACCATGAGCTTTGAGAACCTGACCGCCGAATTGACACTGCTGGTTGACGAAATAGAGGGAGATCAAGGCGACCGCCACGAAATTTACCTCCGCATTCGCGAAAAACTAGGAGACCCGAAGGCCATGGGCATGCCATTGCCAGAGGACCTTGTCCGGTTGAGGGGAACCTCGCAGCCGAGTTGGATGCGGATATGGGCTACACCCTGTAATTCGAGATCGACGGAGGTGTTACCTATTTAATGCCGCAGGCCTTGTTCATCTCCGCATAAGCTTTGGTGAAGCCCTTTAGGGAAAAGACATCCCTCGTCTTAGTGCCGCGTCCGGACACGCCACTAGCAGTCATTGTCGCCCCGGCCCGCATCGCCTTAACCATCCGCACATCATCCTTTCTATTGGCATTCCAGGCGGTGTCGCCGTCCGTGAACATCGAAAAATTCGACTTTCCAACAGATATACTAAGCGCGCTTTCTTTCTTGAACGGATAACCGATGGAAATGCTGACTTCGTTCAGCCGTTTCTTCGACGGGCGCTGTGTCACATAGGTGTAGACGTCGCCGCGGCGGGTATAGTTGCCTTGGGATTTCGTCGGTTGACCCCACATCAAGCAGACCTTGCCGCCACCCTCGTCATAGGTTTGGACGTGCCAATCGCCGTACGTGCCAACAAAATCGTCTGCCTGGGCGACACTAGCCGCCGACAGGGCGCATGCGATCAAAATATATCCGGATTTCATACACAATAGATATGGAAGGTCGCCCACGCGTTCAACCCGGAGAATCGCCGCATTGCGTAAAACAATGACAAACGCTGGGGTCGCGCTAGTCTCGTTCTGTAATGTAAATGAACCCCAATGGCGCACGCGCCATCGATAAGGGCGGGGGATGGAACCAATCTGCATTTCGCCCACTGACGCGATAACATGACCGCGGCCACCTTACCGGATAGGAAGGCCGGTGATACACGGCGTTATTGGGTTCTCGCGACCGTCACCTTAGCGACGCTGCTGTTCGCCATGACGGTGACGATTTCCTATGTCGTCCTGCCGCAGATGCAGGGTTCGCTCTCGGCTACACAGGACCAAATCGCCTGGTCGGTTACGTTCAATTTGGTCGCGACCGCCGTCGGCACACCGGCGTCCGGTTGGCTCGCCAACCGGTTCGGACGTCGCGCGCTGATGATCTGGTGCGTCACCGGATTTTCCGTCGCCTCGCTGCTCTGCGGCACTGCGACGACATTGGAAGAGCTGGTTACCTACCGGGTCATTCAAGGGATCATGGGCGCACCAATAACTCCGGTCGCGCAGGCCATCATCCTCGGCACCTTCCCGCGCCGCCAGCACGGCCTCGCCACCGCAGTCTGGGGCATGGGCGTGGTCTGCGGGCCAATCATCGGGCCGACCATCGGTGGCTTTATCGCCGAGGCTTATGACTGGCGTTGGGTGTTCTTCATGACGTTTCCAGTCTGCGTCGTCTCCATCCTCATGGTGTTCGTGTTCATCACCGACCGCACCCGCAACAGCGACATCCGCCTCGACTGGACCGGTTTTCTCGCCCTCTCCATCGCCGTCGCCAGTTTCCAATTGATGCTTGATCGCGGCGAACGGCTCGATTGGTTCGACGCCACGGAAATCGTCATCGAAGCTTGTCTCGCGGGGCTCGGCCTTTATCTGTTCGCGGTCCACAGCCTGATGGCGCAGAAACCCTTCCTCGATCCGAAACTGCTGCTCGACCGAAATTTCGCGCTCGGATTGTTCTTCGCCTTTGCCTTTGGCGGCCTCGCGTTCGTGCCAATGGTGTTGTTGCCGACGATGTTGCAGGACCTGCAAGGATTCCCGGATTCGATTATTGGTCTTATTCTCGCCGCGCGCGGGGTGGGCAGCATGATCGGTAATTTCGCGGTCGTCGCGATGAGCCGCTTCGATCCCCGCATCGGCCTCGTGATCGGCTATACCAGCCAATCGATGAGCGGTTATATGATGGCGCAATTTGATCTCAACGTCTCCATGGCCGATGTGATGTTCACCAGCGCTTTCCAAGGATTCGGCAACAGTTTCCTGTGGGTGCCGTTGACGGTCATCGCGTTCGGGACGCTTCCTACCCATCGGCTCGGCGAAGCGACGGCGGTCTTTCACCTGATCCGCAATCTCGGCAGCGCCATCGTCATTTCGGTCTGCGTTGGCGTCGTCATTCACTCCGCCGGCGTCAGCTACAGCGTGATTTCAGAGAACATCAATCCGTTCAACGAAGCCTTCGGTATCGCTTCCGTGACCGGCGGTTGGTCACTTGATAGCCTGACTGGATTGGCGAAACTGAGCAATGAAGTCGACCGACAAGCCTCGATGATTGGTTATATTAATGCGTTCTATGTGTTCTCGACCTTCGCCATTTCCATCGTCCCCTTTATCCTTTTTCTAAAGAAGCCGGAGAGAGACTAATGAAGTTCGGGATATTCGGTGGCGCGCGCCAGCAACTAGGACTGGCGGATACGGACAGCCCAACCGGTTACCGGGATTGGATCGAATACAGTATCGAAGCGGAGGCACTAGTCTACCACAGCACGTTCACGACCGAGCATCATTTCACTGGCCTCGGACAAGTCTCCGCATCACTCAACCTGCTGACTTTTTAGCGACGAAAACCACGACATTGCGGCTCGGCACAGCGGTAATGACCTTGCCGTGGCACAATCCGATCTTGCTGGTGGAGCAAGCAGCTACCCTCGATCTGGTTTCCGATGGGCGCCTTGATTTCGGCATCGGCAAAGGCCACCGCTATAACGAGTTTAACGGGTTCGACATCGATATGGCGGACGCGGCTGCGATCTTCGAGGAAGCCTTCAGTCTGATCTTGAAGGCGTGGCAGAATGAGGAACGGTGGAGCCATCAAGGCGCCCGCTGGCAGTTCAACGACATCGTGGTCGAACCACCGGTGGTCCAAAAGCCGCATCCGCCGATTTGGCTCGCGGCCGGGCGACCTCAATCCATCCGCGCCGCCGCCCGCAGTGGCGCCCATCTTCTGCTCGACCAATACTCGCCGCTTAAGGTGGCCCTGGAACACGCTGACATTTTCCGCGACGAATTAGCGACGATGGGAGTCGATCCGGCAGCGCGGCAAATCGCGTTGGCGCGCAGACTCTTCACCGCAAAAAATCAGGCGGAGAAAGCAGCGGTCATCGAACGACGCACTAAATCACGCGGCCTGGTGGATGAGTTGGCGCAAACACCCGAGGGCGACAACAGCGCCAGCATCATGCAATTCAAGGGGCCGGAAGAAGCCATCGACGACGCCCTTATCGGGACGCTGGATGAAATTCAGGAACGTCTGGACGCGATCCGCGCAGGCGGGACCGAAGGAATACGCACTTTTCTCTCGGGAATTTCTTTAATCTCGCCCACCGTGGAAATGCGGCGGCAACTCTTCCGTGGGACCACCCGCCGCAACCGGCCGGGGGGCGAAACGGCCCTTGGTCAGCCATCGGTCGTACATAAGGATGGCTCCGGCGACACCGACATTAACGCAGAATTTGGTCGGGATTCTCACCACGTGGTCGCAACGCGCTACAACTTCAGGCGACAGCTCACCCTTTTCCGGGCCTAGGATATAGGCGGCCTGTTCCGGGTGAGTGAAGCTCGGCAGGTCGTGCGCAACATCGAGCAATTCGACGCCGACCAATTGGCAGCCTTTCGGCAAGGTTAGATCCTTCGGTGTCGGGAATTCGTAGACCGGCATGTGCCGGTGCGTCTTCGAGGTGTCCGACCGGTCGATTTGTTTAAGGTCGATTGCCGGCGCGATGGCGAAAAAGAAATCCGCCCCGAACGCATGCGCGGAGCGAATCAAATTACCGACATTCATCGGTTTCGAAATACTCTCAACGCCTATGCCAAAATATCCTCGCATGGCGCGGGACATTGCCCGCACATATCCGTGAAGGCAAGCCACATCGGGTTTCCCCAGCGGGAGAATATGCTAGTTTGCGTGCCATGAACGACCTGCATGTAAATCACGACTCCCACCCACCTCGCGATGATCAAGCATCACCGATCATGGTCGAGGTAACGCGCGGCGATATCGTCGAGAGTCAGCATCGCGGTCGCGCCGCCGTGGTCGATCGCGAAGGTGCCGTCATTCTATCATGGGGCGATATCGAAGCACCGGTCTATCCGCGTTCCGCGATCAAACCGCTGCAAGCCATCCCCTTGATCGAGAGCGGAGCCGCCGACGCCTACGGCGCAACCGACACCGAGATTGCTGTCAGTTGCGCGTCACATGGTGGCGAGCACATGCATGTGGAAGCCATCACGGCTTGGCTCGCGCGATGCGGCCTGTCGGTCACTGATCTTGAATGCGGCAGTCACGCGCCGAGCCATGGTCCGTCGAGCGACGATCTCATTCGGCAGGATACAGCCTTTCATGCAGCGCACAATAATTGTTCGGGCAAGCACGCCGCGATGTTGGTGACGGCAAAGCATCTGGGCGATTCAACAGCGGGATATATCGACTATACCCATCCGGTACAGCAGCGGGTACTAGGTGTCCTGGAACAAATGTGTGGTCTCGATCTGGCGTCCGCACTGCGCGGCGTCGATGGCTGCTCCATTCCCACGATCGCGGTGCCGCTCGGCAATTTGGCGTTGGCCTTTGCCCGCTTCGCCGAGCCCGGCGACGAAGTCCCAGCACGGCGTGTGGACGCCATCCGGCGCATTCATGCGGCATTGGCGGCCACGCCCGAGATGATTGCAGGGACCGGGCGTTACTGTTCCGATGTGATTCGCGCGACCGAAGGCAAGGTCCTGGTCAAGACCGGTGCAGAGGGTGTTTTTTGTGGCGCGGTTCCTGCGCTCGGGGTCGGCATCGCCTTGAAATGCGAGGATGGCGCGAAGCGCGCCAGCGAAGCCATGATGACGACGATCCTGATGCGGATCGGCGCTATCGACGAAGTGACGCTGCAATCCATTGACCAAGCGCTTCCGCAACCCATTTTTAACCGCAACCTTCGGGTCGTCGGCGAGGTGCGGTCAACAGCCGTGTTACGCGCCGAGTAGACCCTTACCAGCCACCGCGGGAGAGGTACCATGCGCTCGATACGCGTCTCAAGTTTCGATGGGGTCGATGCTCTGACCCTGGAAGACATCCCGCCCCCCGCCGTCGAGCCAGACGAAGTCCGGATTAAGGTCTATGTGGGCGGGGTCAATTTCCCCGACCTGCTGATGTCCGAAGGCAAATACCAGCATAAGCCGGAAATGCCGTTCACGCCCGGCCTTGAAGCGGCTGGCGTTGTGATTGATGTCGGCGAAGGGGTGACACGCTTCAAACCCGGCGAGCGGGTCATGGGATTCTTCGACTATGGCGCGTTCGCCGAGGAAGCGGTCATTCAGGAAAAGTACCTCATGCATGTGCCCGACGGCATGGATTGGGAAATGGCGGGCGGCTTCTGTCTGACACATACGACTAGTCACGCGGCCCTGGTACACGAGCGGGTCAATCTGAAAGCGGGCGAGGTCTTGCTCGTCCACGGTGCGGCAGGCGGTGTAGGCACGACGGCGGTGCAGATCGGCAAGGCGCTTGGCTGTACCGTGGTGGCGACGGCCGGTAGCGACGAGAAGGCACAATTCGCCCTCGATAACGGCGCCGATTTTGCCATCAATTATTCAACCGAGGAAATCCGCACACGGGTCAAGGAATTGGTCGGCGGCGCGGATGTAATTTACGACCCAGTCAGCGGCGATGCCTTCACGCAATCACTTCGCTGCATCAATTTCGAAGGCCGCATCATCATCATCGGGTTTGCCAGCGGCACCATCGCGAATGCCCCAGCGAATTACGTTTTGGTCAAGAATATCTCAATCGTCGGCTTTCCGGTCGGCTCTTACCGCCGCGTCAGTCCCGAAATCCTGCAACGCTCCTATGCCGGTCTCACCGAGATGTGGGACGCTGGGCATCTGAAACCTCAGCAAAGCCATGCTTTCTCGCTGGCTGATACCAGCGAAGCCATCAAGGCGCTACGCGACCGCAAGGCCATGGGTAAAGTCATCATCAAAGTTCGGGACGGGGAGTAATCGGCATGCGCGCAATGAGACTTCACGGCCGCGACGGCATCGACGCCATGAAACTGGAAGAAGTTCAGCTATCGGCTCCAGGGCCGGGCCAAGCACAGATCGCGGTTCACGCCGCCGGAGTTAACTTCGGCGACACCTTGATGGTGACCGGCCAATATCAAGAAAAACCTGATCTGCCGTTCAGCCCCGGCATGGAAGCGGCGGGCGAGGTGATCGCGCTCGGTGATGGTGTGGACAATGTTAAAGTCGGAGACAGGGTGATGGGCTCGATCGGCTTTGGTGGTTTCGCCGAGGAAGCTAATGTTCCTGCCGCCAACCTGACCCAGGTGCCTGACGACATGGATTGGGCAACGGCATCGGCCTTTCCGGTTGCATATGGCACGAGCCATGTAGCGCTGACATATCGCTCGCATCTGAAATCGGGTGAAGTCCTGCTGGTGCACGGAGCGGCAGGTGGCGTTGGCCTGACAGCGGTCGAACTCGGCAAGGCCATGGGGGCCACGGTGATCGCGACGGCAGGTAGTGACGATAAGGTGGCCCTCGCGAAAACTTACGGTGCCGATTACGGCATTAATTACTCCAACGAGGACATCCGCGAGAAGGTACTAAAGTATACCGGCGGCGCAGATGTGGTCTACGATCCGGTCGGCGGCGATGCGTTCAAGGCCTCGCTCCGCTGCATCAACTTCGAAGGTCGGATCATCATCATCGGTTTCGCCAGTGGTGAGGTGCCGCAAATCCCGACCAACTACCCGCTGGTGAAATGCTTCACCGTCGATGGTTTCGTTTGGGGTGCTTATCACCGTAATAAGATCGACGTAATCCACGACGGTTATGCGGGTCTGCGGGAGATTTGGGCGAAGGGCGTACTCAAACCACATATCAGCAAGCGGTTCCCCCTCGCGGAGACGGGCGATGCCATGCGGTTTCTCCTAGCTCGGAAGTCAACCGGAAAGGTCGTTATCGAGACCCGGGTATAGGAAGGCCGCATTCGTCGTCAATGGCAATATGTCCCGGTTGGACGGCGATACGGCCCAGCGGATCGCGGGATAGGGAAATAACCCTCATCCGCCACGTGCGTATACGCGTAGAGGGAAATATCGGCGATCGTATAATGGTCTGCCGCGAAATACGTTTGCGCGGCTAGATGCTGTTCGATGACCCTCAACGCATCATGCCCAACGTCGCGTTTGCGTGCGACTTCGCCCCCCGTCTGGTTGATCCAGATGGGTCAAACTAGCGACACAGCACGGTGATGTTTGGCTCGTGGGAATATTGCTCGAAGGGCATGTACTGCAGAGTGCAGGCACGGGTATCTCGGCCCCCCGGCAAATATTCTGTGCCATCGGCCAGATAGTGGAGAATCGCATTCGATTCCGGTAACACGAACGCGCCGTCGACCAATGCTGGAAGCCGACTGTTCGGATTGATCGTGAGAAACGACTCCGCTTGGGATTCGGCCCTCAGCGTGTCAATCCACACGATTTCAAATGGTACGACGAGCGACGCCAGCATCAGTCGAACCTTGTAGCCGTTACCAGACAGATGATTGTCTTAGAGCGTCAACATCGCGAATTAGGCCTGCCAGAACGGCTTGCTGATTTCCACGTCACGGCGGGCATGATCCAGGCCGATATCGTCGAGCAGACGATTATCCAAGTCGGCCAACTGGCGGCGCTGACGGCGGCGCTCCGACCAAACCCACAAGGTGCACAGCAATTGAATCATCGTGCCGGCGCGGCGTGTCCGTCCAACGGAAAGAATGAATTCACTCATTTGAATGCTCCTTATCTTAGATTTGAGTCGAAAAGAGGCATGTAAGCCTTTTTATTTCCGGATATATCGACCACTTGCTAATTTTGGATAAACGATGAAATCTTATCGTATTTATCAATATTTCTTATCCGAAAGGGTCTGATGATGGCGGGGAGATTCCCCCCTTTGAGTACGCTGCGCGCCTTTGAGGCGGCGGCGCGTCATCTGAGTTTCACGCAAGCGGCAGCAGAGCTGTTCGTGGCTCAAGCGGCGATCAGTCACCAAATTAAAACCCTGGAAGAATGGCTTGGCCTAAAACTCTTCCGTCGAATGAACCGCCGCCAGCTTCTGACCGACGAAGACCAAGCCTATACAGCCCCGATCCGGGATACGCTCTAAAGTCGCCAGCGCGATGACTTCCTTTGCTGCAAACTGGCTCTTTCCCCCGTCTCGACCAATTCAGCCGATTGCATCTGGAGATCGACATCCACGTCGACGTGCGGGACGATCTGACGAATTTCTCACGCGACGGCGTCAATTTTACCTTGCGCTGACGCACCGATGACTGCCCGGACCTCGCGCCGGAATGGTTTCTGGCCGAGGAAGCCTTCCCCGTCTGTAGTCAAAATTGGTGGAAGACGGTCCGCACCCACTCCAGCCGCCGGAAGACCTTAAACACCACACGCTTATACATGACTTTACAAAACGGCTCTGGGACCGCTGGTTGGAGCTCGCCGGGGTGAGCGGTGTCGACGCGGACCACGGTCCCTCGTTCAACCTGCTCAATCTGGATATCGATGCTGTTATTGCTGGTGAGGTGATGACGCTTGCTCAAAGCGCCATCGTGCAAGGCGCGCTTGACGACGGCCACCTCATCAAACCATTCGACCTGATGATACAGTCCGCTAACTCGTACTTTTTCGTCTGCCCGCAGAAAATTGCGGAACGCCCAAAGATCGTCGCCTTCCGGGACTGGATTGTCGAACAGCCAAATTCCTAGATCCGCTTCGCGACCTCTTCGAGCATGACCTCTGTGGCGCCGCCACCGACGGACTGGACGCGGGCGTCGCGAGTCATGCGTTCGATGGTACTCTCGCGCATATAGCCGAAGCCACCGTGGAATTGTTGGCAATCGTACATAACCTTGTTCACCAACTCGCCGCAATAAGCCTTCACCATCGAAACTTCCTTGACGCAATCGATCCCCTGGGTGTCGAGCCAGGCGGCGTGATAGACAAGATGCCGCCCCGCCTCAACCTCAGACAACCGCTGTGAGAGCCGCTGACGGATCGCCTGTTTGTCCCACAATACCCCGTCGAAGGCCTTGCGCTCCTTGACGTATTCCAAGGTCAGTTCGATTGCCTTTTGCGCCTCGCCCATGGATTGGGCGCCAAGCACCAGACGCTCATTCTGAAAATTCTGCATGATCGCATAGAAGCCGCGATGTACCTCGCCGAGCACATTGGCGTCGGACACGAAACAATTGTCGAAGATCAGCTCCGCGGTGTCCGAACTGCGCCAGCCCATCTTGTCGAGAGAACGCCCGACACTGAAACCCTCAACGCCCTTTTCCACGATGAACATGGTGACTTCGCGTGACCGGATACCGGCATCGGGATCACCCGACTTCGCTGCAACAAAATAAAGGTCCCCATGTACGCCGTTGGTGATGAACATTTTCGCGCCGTTCAAAATCCATCCACCATCAGTGCGCGTGGCGCGGGTGCGGATGGCCGCGACATCGGAGCCCGCATCCGGCTCGGTCACACCGACGGCAGTAATCAATTCGCCGGAGACGACCTTCTCTAAGAACCGCACCTTCTGTTCATCATTGCCCGCGTTCACCAAATGCGGCGAAGCCATGTCCGTGTGTACCAAAACCGTGATCGCAAAACCGCCGAAGGTCGAGCGGCCCATCTCCTCCGACAGCACCATGGTCGCGATAGTGTCGAGTTCCGCTCCGCCAAAGGATTCGGGATAGCGGATGCCGAAGAAGCCGAGCTCACCCATGCGCTTGAGCGATTCGCGAGGCACCATTCCCGCCGCTTCCCATTCATCTCCGTTCGGCGTTACCTCCGCCTCAATGAAACGGCGCAGCTGATTGCGCAGCATGCGATGTTCATCCGTGAGGTAAATCGGGTCGTGCATGCTCTCTACACTCCCTCATCCAGCGCCCGCGCTAATCGGTTCATGGCCTCGTCGATGCGCTCAGGGGATTGCGCGAAACAAAGGCGCAACCAGCCCTCGCCCGACGGTCCAAATGCCGTCCCAGGCGCCACGCCGACCTTGTACTCAAGCGCCAAGCGTTTGGCGAACTCGAGGCTGTTCTCCATCCCATCGACCTTGAAGAAAGCGTAGAAGGCTGCAGCGGGTGGGTTGTAGATTACACGCGGCATGTCCGCGAGGCGCCGGCTGGCGGCGTCGCGCCCGACCCGGCACAGCTCCACCATTGCGGCCACGGTGTCTTCCCCGTCCCGCACAGCGACAATGCCTGCTTCCTGCAGGAATTCGGGCGTGCCGCTGGTGTTGAATTCCACCAAATCGCCTAGCTGCTCAGAGATCCACGCCGGATGGGTCAACCATCCCATGCGCCAGCCGGTCATGGCCCAGGACTTGGAAAAACTGTTCACCACCACGACCGGATCGTCCGGCGTGGCGATCTCCAGGAACGAGGGCGCGACCCGGCGGTCGTAGACAAGACGACCATAGACCTCGTCAGCGAGAATCCAGATACCACTCGCCCGGCAGAAATCGAGGATCGCCTGCTGCTGGTCCTGCTCCATCATCCAACCAGTCGGATTGCCGGGTGAATTGACGAAGATCAGCCGAGTGCGGTCATCCGCCGCCGCGAATAGCTTGTCGAGATCGAGGTGCCAATCGCCTTGGCTATTGGCGTCGAGGCTGACGCGGCGCACCTCGCCACCCATCACCTGCGCCGCCGACGCGCCGTTCGGCCAGATCGGATCGACCAGTAGGATATTGTCGCCAGCGCCGACCAATGCCTGCATCAGCATCATGATCCCGGTCATGCCCGACGACGTGACCGTCACGCGCTCGGTCGAAACGTCGATCCCATAGAGCCCGCCGGTATAAGTGGCGAGCATCTCCCGCAAGGCGGGGATGCCCCATTTGTGGGTATAGAAGGTTTGCCCCCGCCTCAGCGCAGCAGACGCCGCGTCGCAGATAAAGTCCGGTGTTTTGACATCGGATTCCCCATACCACATCGCGATGACATCCGGATCGTCCATCGCCAAGGTCGAGACCTGCATGATCTGCTGAGTTTCGATGGCGAGCACTTCGGGGCGCAGGGGTGCGATTTTCAGGCGAGAATTCATGGCGTTCCATTTCCGTCGAGCGGGGAAGCCGCAGGTTTTAGCAGTTTCCCCAAAGCTTCGTAAGTCGAATATTGAGCAATCCGGTGACTGCGCTTGGACGGCGCGCCGCCGCGCCTTAGTTTCCCTCTCAACCAAAATTCAGAGTGGGAGTAAATCCATGAGCAAAATCGCCCTCGTCGTCGAGTTCAACATCAAAGCGGGCCAACGCGACGCCTTTCTTGAAATCATCCGTGGCCATGCCGCCGGCACCAAACTGGACGAGGAAGGCTGCCTGCAATTCGACGTGCTGATCCCGGAAGACGATGACAACAAGGTCATGCTGGTGGAGATGTACCGCGACGACGCGGCCCTCGACATCCACATCGCCTCGCCGCGCCTTCAAGCGACCCGCGGCGCCTATGGCGACATGATCGAAAGCCGTAACATCGCGAAGACGCGCGTTGACGGTTCGTAAGCGGAAAAGACGCAAGGTCGGGTGAGACCTTCGTTAGAGAGCGGACCATGAAATGCTCGCGGATATATGCGACGGAAGATGGCGAGTCGCATTTCGATGAGGTCGATTGACACACAGTGCCCGAACGTATGCTGACCGTCAGGCTTGATGGTGCGTTGGAATACGAAACTAGTGACGGAGAGGTCCGGACCGTCGCATAGGGCGGTTTCGTCCTTGTCGAGGACACGCACGGCAAAGGACACCTGTCGCGCCATTCGCCGGACTCGCAGTTTGTCCGGTGGATCACCGTGCCGGATGGATTTGATGCGCCGATGATGACCTAATTGCCGAGCATTCCTTGAGGTCATCCCGGGCGAAAGTAACGATCAGGGCCTCGTTCTGGATCGGCCGTTCGGAAAGACGCCACGGCTCGCGTGTCACGGTTTATCTGGGTTATACACCTTGATCGGATAGTACTGCTTGTAGACGTCCCGCTGGTTCTCCCAGGACACCCCGGTCGCCGCGCCGCCGTCGACGACAATGGCTTGGCCGGTCACGAAGGTGGAGCGGTCGCTGGCCAGATAGAGGGCCATATTGGCAATGTCTTCCGGGCGGCCGACGCGGGGGATCGGTTGTTGGTAGTCCATACCCTCAATCCGCTCTTCGATCTTCTCCGCCGGGCGGCCCACCGTATTGGTTGAGAGCGGGGTCGCGATATAACCAGGGCAGATCGCGTTGACGCGGATCGAGTGCTCACCGAGCGACATCGCCGTCACTTTCGACATCTGCACGACCGCAGCCTTGCAGACGGAATAGATCAACGGGCCACGTCCAGCGGTCACCGCCGCGATGCTGCCGGTATTGATAATGCTGCCGGATCCCTGCTTCTTCATGATCGGGATGGCATGTTTCATACCAAGGAAAACACCTCGCACCAACACATCGAAGCTCATGTCGAACTCTTCCACGGGAATATCTTCGATCGGACCGAGCACGCCGCCGAATCCCGCATTGTTGAAGATGCAATCTAGACGGCCCCAGTTGCCAACCGCCTTATCGACGGCGGCTTTAACCTGATCTTCCTGGCGAACCTCGACCTCGACGAAGGCGACCGCATCACCAAGTTCGGCCGCGAGTTCCTCGCCGCGTTCCTTCTGCATATCGGCGATCACAACCCGGGCACCCTCCTCTACGAACAAGCGCACCGTTGCCTCGCCGATACCGCTTGCGCCGCCGGTCACAACCGCAACTTTGCCGTCCATTTCCATCTTAGCCATTTCCCCCATTCTTCCGTCTCCGTTGCAGCGAATCTTCCCTTTTTAGCGAGATGGTGCGATTAAGACGGGAAGCGACCCACATAGGCGGTCGCCGATGGGAAGGATTCCCGTGCCTCTCAAGCTCGCTGCATTCGCCCGGCCCGAAGCGCCGGCCTTCCTGCTCCTGTTCACTTTGGACAACCTGGCGCGTGCGATGCTGGTGACCGTTGTGCCGCTGCAAGCCTACGCGCTGCTGGCTGACGCACAAAAGGTCAGCGTCCTGTATTTCATCGCGGGCACAATCGGGCTTTGCGGGAGTTTGACCGTCCCCTTTCTGGTGACCCGTCTTTACCGTCGGGGCACGTTGACGTTCGGATTTGGTTGCTGGCTGTTAGCAGCGCTACTCTTGGGACAAGAACAGCTTTGGTACCTTGTACCCGGACTCGCCTTGCAGATGTTCGCCGGCGCATCCGTGACCATCTGTCTCAATCTGTATGTGCTCGACAACGTTCCAAAAGATAATTTCACCCGCTTCGAGCCAACGCGGATGTTCCTTGCCGGGATCGGCTGGATCTCCGGTCCCGTCGTCGGCGTCTATCTCTCGACCCGAGTGGTCTCCTGGGCGCCCTATCTGTTGAGCGCTGCTTTCATGGGCACGATGTATCTCTATTTCCGCTATCTGCGCGTGCCGCGCGCGCGCGTCAATCCAAGCGCATCACGACCACAAGCAAACCCAGTCAAATTTGTGCGGCGCTTCTTTCAACAACCTCGACTTGCCCTTGCCTGGGGCCTATCCGTCGGTCGATCCGCTTGGTGGAATATGTTTTACATCTACGCACCGATCTTCGCGGTTGCGACAGGGCTTGGCGACGAAGCGGGCGGCATCATTTCCTCGTTAGGCTCGGTCGGGCTGTTTACCGTCATGCTTTGGGGACGGGTTGGCCGGCAAATGGGAATTCGCTGGCTGCTGATCTTTGGCTACGGGCTGACAGGGATTATCTCGATCCTCGTCGGGTTATTGATGGGCTCCCCATGGGTGGGCGCGGCACTGCTGGTCGCCGCCGCATTCGCCGCCAGCATTACGGATGGCCCAGGAAACGTGCCATTCATGCGTTCGGTTCACCCACACGAGCGGTCGGCCATGACCAGTGTCTATTCGACTTACCGCGAGGCTTCCCGACTCAGCATGCCCGCCGCTTATTCCCTGGTCTTACTCGTTTTCCCGCTACCGGCGGTTTTCCTGGCCAGTGGTGGCATTATGCTCGGGCTGGCGGGATTATCCCGATACTTACCCCGCCGTTTCGGTCTCGACCGGCGCACATGAAGCGGACTACTCAAGCGTTTCAAACAGGCGCACCCAAAGCTTGGTCATCGGTTCGATCGACGAGAAGTAGATCGTCTCGTCCAACGTATGCGCGCCATGGCCGTCAGCGCCGAGCCCGTCCAACGTCGGAATACCGAGAGCGGCGGTAAAGTTACCGTCGCTGCCGCCGCCGGTCGCAGTATCCTGCAAGTCGAACCCGATCTCCGCCGCCAATCCCCGCGCGTGCTCGAAAAGGTCGGTGATCCCAGCGTCTTTCTTGTAGGGCGGCCGGTTGAGCCCGCCGGAGATTTCTAGCGTCACATCCGGATTGTAAGGCTTCAGGTTCAGAATTTTATTCACGTATTCTTCTGCCAATTCCGGTGTCGGCATACGGAGGTCGACACCGATGATGCATTCCCCTGGCACCACGTTGATGCCGGTGCCACCGTGAACCTCACCGACATTCGTCGTAATGCCGATATCGTAATTCGTCATCGCCTCAATATCGACGATCTGGCGCGCCATCTCCAGGATCGCACTGCGACCGTCCTGATGGCGCAACCCGCTATGGGATTGTCGGCCGATGGTGCGGATATCGAACCGGGCAGCGCCCTTGCGTTCAGTTACGCATTTATTGCCGTCCCGCGCCGGCTCCGTCACCAGCACGTATTTATGTTTCTTCGCCTCATCCTCGATCATCGCTTGAGAGGTCGGGCTGCCAACTTCCTCTTCCGGCACGTACAGGAACGTTATGGGAAGCTTCGATGATTTTCCCTGCCGCACCAGATGCTGATAGGCGTAATAGGCCATATGCGCCCCCGCCTTCATGTCGTAGATGCCGGGACCCTGGACATGATCATCCTCGCGCTTCCACGGCAGGACTTCATCGATCAGCCCCATGGGATGGACGGTATCGAGGTGGGAGAGCACCAGGATACCGGGCTCTTCTCCCGGATGGCCCCAGCTGGTTTTGGCTTTCAGGATATCGCCGTAGCCGTCGCGGCCCGGCACGCGGACGATTTCAGCCCCCAACGCCTGGATCGACTTCTCAACCAGATCGACCAGTTTGTTGACCTCTTCGCCCTCATGGCTCGGCGTTTCGATATCCACCCAGGTCTTGATTCCCGCCAGAATTTCCTCCGGATCGATGACCGGTTGATTCGATACCCGTTCGTCCATTCCCAATTCGCCTCCCAGTGCTAAATGGTATCTCGGTCGCCGCACGCTTTAGCTGTACAAGCGACCTTATGAGACCGGGATTTGGCAATGCCGGGGAAGTTCTGTCAAATACGTCACGCTCACGGTGGCATGCAGGGACACGCTGCGAGGAATACAACAACGGTCGATACGAACGGCCCTGGGAGAAAAAATATGGATTTCGAATATTCGGAACGCACCATGAAACTTCGACGCGAAGTCGAGGAGTTCATGGATGCACACATTTATCCGAACGAGGACCTCTATTACGAACAGCTCAATGAAGGTGAGTCCCGCTGGGAAACACCGCCGATCCTGGAAGAGCTAAAGGCCAAGGCGAAATCCGCCGGTCTCTGGAACATGTTCCTGCCGGAAAGCGAGCGCGGTGCCGGGCTTACCAATATGGAATACACGCCGCTTTGCGAGATCATGGGTAAAGTTCATTTCGCGGGCGAGGTTTTCAACTGCTCCGCCCCCGATACCGGCAATATGGAGACGATCGAGCGCTACGGCACCGAAGAGCACAAGAAGCAGTGGCTGGAGCCATTGTTGAATGGCGAAATCCGCTCCGCCTTCGCGATGACCGAGCCTGCCGTGGCATCTTCCGATGCGATGAACATCGAATCGCGGATTGAGCGCGACGGCGACGAATATGTCCTCAACGGTCGCAAATGGTGGACGTCGGGTATCGGCGATCCGCGCTGTAAGATCATCATCTTCATGGCGAAGAATGATCCGAAAGCGGAGCCCTATAAGCAACAATCGATGATCCTGGTCCCGGCCGACACCCCTGGGATCAAGGTGCATCGAATGCTGACCGTGATGGGTTACGACGATGCACCGCACGGCCACGGCGAAGTCGAGTTCAAGGACGTGCGCGTCCCTGTCTCAAATATGCTGCTTGGCGAAGGTCGCGGCTTCGAGATTGCTCAGGGCCGCCTCGGGCCGGGGCGTATCCACCACTGCATGCGTTTAATCGGTGTCGCCGAACGCGCCCTCGAGCTGATGTGTAAGCGGGCGACCCAACGCACGACCTGGGGCAAAACCCTGGCGGAACGCGGCGTCACCCAAGAACGGATCGCACAAGCCCGCATCGATATCGAGATGCATCGTCTGTTGGTGTTGAAGGCCGCGTACATGATGGACACGGTCGGCAACAAGGCCGCACGCCAAGAGATCGCGATGATTAAGGTCGCGGCCCCGAACATGGCGCTCAACATCATCGACAACGCCATGCAGTTGCACGGCGGCGGCGCCATGAGCCAGGAGTTCCCACTCGCCTATATGTGGGCCCGGGCCCGCGCGCTCCGCTTCGCCGACGGCCCGGACGAGGTGCATCGCCAGCAAATCGCTCGTTTGGAACTGCGGGCTCAGCAAAACTGGACGCCACGCGGTAAGGACGTTGATTAGTTAGAAACGCCTGTTATCCAACCATTCGCGTCATTCCGGACGGCCCATGGGGCCGATCCGGAATTAGGGCCTGAGCATTACCCAAGCGCGGTTTTTAGTTTGGCTGGCCTCAGGCTATAATTACGGGTTCCTGCTTTGCGGGCCCTGGAATGACGTGAGATGGCAAGGCCCCTTTGGCATAATTTTTCTAATCCGAAATCGTAAAAATTCCTCGTTTTAACGACACGTATTAGCGCCCACCTTCCAAGCAAGCATTAGTATTATTGCTCGATGGGAGCTCAGACGTGTTGACATATTCGAAAATCATCTCGCGGTTCGACGGCATTTCAATGCCGTCCCTCAATCGCAATCACAGAACACTTTTAAGCCCGTGGCGTCATTCATCCGTTGGCTTGGCGAGCGCCGCAAGAGACAGACCGTGGCCCAACTTAAGCCGGCTCTAATCACCGATGTAGGGCTCAAGCGGATCGGCGATATTGTTATCCCGGCGGAGACGCCCGATCGCGCCAACGACGATTGCGCGGACATTTTTATCAGTCGCCGCGCGGCGTAACGTGCCGGCGAAATTGCCCCGGCACCGCACCGTCCTATTCTCCATAGCCAAGATTGCCGGCTATCGGAGATAGGACGCTATGCTCGCACACCCTCATATACTGGCGCAGTACAACGCTTGGGCGAATCAACGCCTGCACAGCATTTGCGCCGAGTTATCAGCCGAACAGGTCGCCGAAGATCGCGGCGCCTTCTTCGGCTCGATCCTGGGGACGCTAAACCACCTATTGCTGGTCGATATCCTCTACCGCGAGCGTATCGAGGGAATCGATTCCACGTTCACAGGGTTGGACGAAATTCTACACACAGATTTGGCTGCTCTTTCCGCCCATCACGCAGAGGAAGACGCCCGCTGGATTGCACTCACAAAGGACGTAGATGTCGATCGCCTCAACGAGCCCTTCGTGTTCTGGACCCTCGGCCTCGACAACCGCGACCGGCGTGAAGTGCCGAAACACATTTATTTCACCAATCTCGCCCAGCATCAGGCACACCATCGCGGACAGACCCACAACATGGTCAGCCAAGCCGGATTGAAGCCGCCATCACTTGGCTACATTGATTTCCGCATGAAGCTGGACCGCTCGCTGATCACCACCCCAGACGAGACCTAATAGATGGCGGATGTCGTCATCGTGGGCGGTGGCCAAGCCGGACTCGCCGCCAGCGTCTGTCTCTCCAAACTCGGCATTGACCATCTCGTCTTGGAGAAAGGAGAGGTTGGCGGGAGTTGGCGCCGCCAACGGTGGGACAGCTTTTATATGAACACGCCAAACTGGACCCTGAACCTACCGGGACAGGATTACGACGGCTCCGACCCGGACGGGTTTATGAACCGCGACGAATTCGTCGACCTCTTGGCGGGGTACGCGAAACGCTTTGCGGTCCCGCTGCGCCTGGGCGTCGAAGTGACAAGGACCTCACCGATGGGGACCGGCTGGACGCTTGAGACTTCGGACGGCCCGTTGACGGCGCGGGCCTTGATCATAGCAACTTCAACCTATCAAGTTCCAAGCATTCCGGCAGTCGCCAGGAACCTCTCACCCGATATCGTCTCGCTCAGCGCCGCCGACTACCGCAAGCCCGACATGTTACCGCCCGGAAAGGCACTGGTCGTCGGCTCCGCGCAATCCGGCATGCAGATTGTCGAGGACCTGCATGCGGCGGGCCGGGATGTCTTTCTCGCGGTCGGCGAAGCCGGGCGGGTGCCCCGTCGCTATCGGGGCCGTGATCTGAATTATTGGTACGACAAGACCGGGTTGATGGATCGCAAGGCAAGTGACTTGGCGGACCCGCGCCGCAAGTTTGGCGGGCAACCGCAAATCGCCGCCTGGCACACAATCAGCCTGCAAGGTTTTCACCGAAATGGCATCCGCCTGCTAGGCCGGGTCGACGGCATTGACGGTACGATGCTCCATTTACGCAAGGACTTACGGCAGAACATCGCGGCGGCTGACCAGCATTCGGAAAAATTCTGCCGCGATGTCGACACCTATATCGAGCGGAATGGCCTTTCATTCCCAGCAGACGAAGGCGACGACCCTATCCATGCAGCCCTAGACGATTTAGAGCAGGTTCCGGAGCCCGGCACACTCTATCTAGCCAGCGAAGGTATATCGTCGGTGATTTGGGCGACCGGCTTTCGTTACGATTATTCTTGGATTGAGGCGGATGTGACCGATGAGGTCGGCTACCCGGTGACGGAGCGCGGCGAGACGACGGCAGCCGGGCTTTACTTCCTCGGCCTCAATTTCCTGCACACACGAAAATCCGGCATCGTCTATGGTGTCGGCGCTGATGCGGAACACGTCGCAGACCGCATCGGCATCTACCTCGGCAAATAGGCTTCTAGCCGGATGGAAGTTCCATAAGCCGGTCGACCAGCGCCGTATCGAGATAAGCGGTTCCTTCAACGACCTTTCCGTCCTTGAAGGTCATCGCCCAGCTATAACGGTTGTGATAGGGCGTGCCGTCCGCCATTTTCCCGCTGCCGTCCCATCGAAAAACAAGCCGGTCGCCCTCTGTAATGATATCAACAATTTTGGGTGTTACCTGACCGTCGATGCGTTTGCCGATTTTTCGAACCGCGTCGTCGATAAAATCCTGCCGGCTTGTGTAGGTGCCGGAAACTTCGGTCGTCCCAATGACGGTCCAATTCACATTCTCATCGAGAATTTGGTAGAAGGCCTCAGGGTTGCCCAATTGCCATTTGGCGACAGCGTCCTCAACGATTTTTCTATTTTGTTCCGCGCTCACGATATTGCCCTTCCGTTTGTTTGCGTCAGTTTACGATATGGCACGCCCACGGTTCTGGGCGATACCAATGAACGATTGAAAGGAAGTATGTAATGCGGGCAGTGGGATTGATAACACACGGCGGACCCGAGGTCCTGCAGATTGTGGACGTACCGGAAGTGCATGCGGGCCCAGGGCAGGTGCGGCTGCGGGTCCATGCGGCGGCGGTGAACCCGACCGACACGATGGCCCGCAACGGCGCGCGCGCAGAACAACAAAAGGCTGACCCACCACCCTATATCCCCGGCATGGATGCGGCAGGGATCGTCGATGAGGTGGGCGACGGCGTCACCACCGGCGTGAAGGTCGGCGATATGGTCATGGCCATGGTATGCCCGACTGCGAGCCACGGTGCGTATCGCGAGCAAATCGTCCTTGACCAGCGTGCGGTCGTCCCTGCCCCCGCCGGCACCACCCATGTGCAGGCTTGTAGCTTGCCGATGAACGGGCTGACGGCGCGGCAATCCCTCGACTTACTCAAACTCTCTCCGGGTCAGGTTTTGGCGGTGACGGGTGCTGCTGGCGCCTATGGCGGCTACGTCATTCAATTGGCAAAGAGCGAGGGCCTGACGGTGATCGCCGATGCATCGGATGCCGACCGCGAACTGGTCTCGTCGCTTGGCGCGGATATCATCGTCGCGCGCGGCAACGATGTCGCGACGCGGTTCCGCGAACATTACCCCGACGGTGTCGATGGTCTCGCAGACGGCGCGGTTCTGAACGAAGCAGTGATTCCAGCGGTTAAGGATGGCGGTGCTTATACATCGGTGCGCCACTTCATGGGCGAACCCCAGCGAGACATCTCCTTCACGGCCACCTCTGTGCGCAGCTACGACGGCGAGTATGAGAAATTAGACACGCTGCGACAGCAGGCGGAAGCAGGCATTCTGACCCTTCGCATCGCGGACAGCATGCCCGCGGCGGAGGCAAGCGAAGCGCACCGGCGGCTCGAAGCCGGTGGTACGCGGGGAAGACTGGTGTTGGAATTCTAAAGCGGTGCCGTTCCCCGGCCGGAGAGCCGGGGTCCAAGTTAGCGTCTGATTTTCATCACGGAACTAGGCCCCAGATAGCGCTGTCGCGTTTCCAGAAAATCCTTATTTCCGGCCGGCCTGCACCAACTCCCATGCGACCGTCGCGCGGTCGAGACATTGGCTGCCTAGCGCCAAGGCATCCGACGTAGGCGTGTTGCCTTGCAGGCCCCGATAGTAGACCCCTTGGACAATGGCGGCGAGGCGGAACAGCGACAGCACAAGATAGAAGTTCCAGTGCGGAATTTCCGTGAGGCCGCGCGCCTTGCAATAGCGTTTGACGTAATCTTCCTCGCTCGGAATACCAGAGACTGCGGAATTATTTTCCATCAGATTTCCACGCCGGGGATCAGGTGCATAATAAGGCAGACAATTATAGGCGAGATCCGAATACGGATTGCCGAGCGTGCCCAACTCCCAATCGACAACCGCCAAAACATCGGCGCTATCATTAGCAAAAATTATGTTCTCCAAGCGGTAATCGCCATGGGCGAGGCAGGTCAGGCTGTCGTCCGGCATGTTCTCCGGCAGCCAGGCCATGAGCTTGTCCATGACTGGGAGGTCCTCGGTCTTGCTGGCCTCGTATTGCTGCGACCAACGCCGCACTTGGCGTTCGCAATAACCGCCGGCGCGCCCAAAATCGCCGAGGCCGACCGCCGCGTAATCAATCTCGTGCAATTCGGCCAGTATATCGGCCATGTTGTTGTAAATTTCACCGCGCTCTTGCGCGCCCAGGTCCGGCAAGTCGACGCCGCGAAAGACCCGACCGTCCTTGAATTCCATGACGTAGAAAATTTGCCCGACGACCGACTCGTCCTCGCACAAGGCATAGGCTTTTGAGACCGGTACTCCGGTACTCGCGATGGCCGAGATGATATTGAATTCCCGATCAACCGCATGGGCCGAAGGCAGTAAGTCGCCCGGCGGTTTCTTGCGCAAGACGTAGCGCTTGCCGCCACCATCAGTGACCATGAAGGTCGGATTGGACATACCGCCGCGAAACTGACTGAGCTCGAGCGGCGATGTGAACCCTTCGACATTCTCCCGCATAAAAGCTTCCAACGCGGTGGTGTCGAATTTATGGGCTTCCTGGATCGGGACCGTTTGGTCCGTCGGTGTAATTGCTGCGATTTCTTCCATGACGAGTCTCATATAGACCGGTTAAGAGCGATCGGAATAGGGCTAAGCAAAAAGAGAAGGCCCGGTCTGCTATTATGCGACCGGGCCTTTTCGAAACTGGTGGAGCTGAACGGAATCGAACCGATGACCTCTACAATGCCATTGTAGCGCTCTCCCGACTGAGCTACAGCCCCTTACTTTATTTATCAACTGCTTACGGGGAGTTTGAAAACGACTAAAAACACTTGGTTGCAACTTGGTTGCATTGTTTTCAACAACTTCTTCAGGACTCCCCCATTTTTGCGGAATTTCGCCAATATACCGACAAGTTTCGGAAAAGCAATCTCAGGATTGCTCTTCTAACTTTTTTATATACTCAAAAATATCTTGTTCGAAATTCTTATATCTTTTCAATAGCTAATTATCCTTTGAGGCGACAATGGTTATTCAAATAAGCTCTCCGTAGATGCGCCTACCTTAAATGCGGTCGCCGCATTCAAAGCTTTTGATGATGGTCCTTTGCCTGGATGAAAACGAAGTTCATCCATCGCAAAAAAATGCTGCCTTTGCTTCTTTGCGGTTCATTGGCTTGTCTCTCTTCGAGAGAAGGCTGATTAGCCCCGCCATCATCACATCGGTTCGCTGTTTGAATGGACCACCGCCAGCAAATCGTTTTGAGTAAATTGCAGGATCTGTGTTCAGATGTGCGGTTTGTGTATATCCGTCGTCAGGTTTTTGGGAACGGAAGGCTGCTTGATTCAGCGAAGAGCTTGGCTCATCTGTTGTTCGATATTCGGCGGCTTGATTGTGGTATTGCAATCGCCGTTGATTGATCGTGCTTCGTTTTGTCCTTTCACGTTCAGTAAGATAGTTTCGCCGCGTTCGAAGTAGACGTCAGCAGGTGTTAAGTTGCTGAGGCTTTCGTGGTAGCGGTGATGATTGTAGTGGGTGACGAACCGCTCGATGCTGGCGTTGAGATCGCCCGGCAGGAAGTAGTTCTCCAGCAGGATGCGGTTCTTAAGAGTTTGATGCCATCGTTCGATCTTGCCCTGCGTCTGAGGGTGGTAGGGCGCACCTCTGACATGATCCATGCCGTTATCATTGAGCCATTCAGCGAGTTCACCAGAGACATAACTGGCGCCGTTGTCAGATAGCAGTCGTGGTTTGTGCAGGACCGTGACCTGATCACAACCGGAAGCCTTCAAGGCCAGTTCCAGCGTGTCTGTCACATCACTCGCCTTCATCGTGGTGCACAGCTTCCAGGCGACAACGTACCGAGAGAAGTCGTCGAGAATGGTGGAAAGATAGAACCACCCCCATCCCACGATCTTGATGTAGGTGAAGTCGGTCTGCCACATCTGATTGATGGCGGTGGTTTTATCGCGGAACGCGTCCGCAGCCTTGATGACAACAAAGGCAGGGCTGGTAATGAGGTCACGTGCTTTGAGCAGACGATAGACGGATGCTTCTGACACGAAGTAGTGACGTGTGTCGGTAAACCGCACCGCCAGTTCCCGTGGCGACAAATCACCATGATCCAATGCCATTTCGACGATCTGAT
>CAJWTF010000006.1 GCA_913046825.1 uncultured Rickettsiales bacterium
AGACTGTGACTGGCCCACCGGGTCGATCAGCAGCCATTTATCGGCCAAATCATATTTTCGCGCCAGGCAGACCAAGATCGCCTGCGAATCCCAAACGGTCACATCGCCGTCTTCCAATGCCGGTATTTTACCCAACGGATGGCGAGCTAAATAACCGGCTGATTTCTGCTCTGCTTTTGCTAAGGCAATCGACACTTTGTCGTAATCGAGACCCAAGAACGAAAGCATCATCCGGGCATTGTGACAGTTGCCCAATGGCGGGGTATCATAGAGTTTTATAGGATTGATTACCCCGATTTCTGTGTTTCTTAGTCGCGACTCTCGGCCTTCTTTTCCCAAGCGCCGCGGTCTGTTTGTTGCCAATAGGTCAGATCAAAACCAGCCTCCTTGCGGAGTTTCCAGTGATCCCGCGCGCCCGCAACCGCGACGTCATCGCGGCCGTCGAACATCTCGCAGCATAGATCGAAATCGGCAATCTTGTCAGAATTTGCACCATCGACCAGGAATAGGACATTGGCCGCATTGGGATTCTCGTCATCTTCAGTCAGCCAGATGGGTTGGCGGTCGGGAAAACCATCCTTCTTGCTGCCATGCGGCAGAAACCCCTCCCGCGTATTAGTCCAAAGAATGCCGTTAAGAACTTCCACGCGGTCCGGCGATCCCGCCATGACGACGGCCCGCCAACCACGCTCAAGGGTTTTCTCCAGGAGTTTCGGCAACGTTTGCTCCAGCGTATTGCGCTGTAGGTGATAGAACCGAACCTCCGTCACGTCAATCTAACCCTCGTAATTCTCTTGTACGAAGCGGTCGAGAAGACGAACGCCGTAGCCGGTCCCACCACGCGGTACGATCGGCGAGTTGGAATTCGACCACGCCATGCCAGCGATATCGAGGTGCGCCCAGGGTACCTTATTGACGAAGCGCTGTAGGAACTGTGCCGCCGTGATGGAGCCGCCGTCCCGTCCGGCCACATTCTTCATATCGGCGCCATCGGTATTGAGCTTCTTGTCATATGCATCGCCCAGCGGCATTCGCCAGACTTTCTCACCGGTGGCGAGTCCCGCCTTCATCAGCTGTTCGGACAGGTTATCGTCGTTCGTAAACATGCCCGCATGCTCGTGACCAAGACTGATGATGATCGCCCCCGTCAATGTCGCGAGATCGATCATGAATTGCGGTTTAAAACGCTGCTGTGCATACCAAAGCACATCGGCCAGAACGAGGCGGCCTTCGGCATCGGTGTTGTGAATCTCGATGGTCTGGCCCGACATCGAGGTGACGATATCACCCGGCCGCTGAGCGTTACCGTCCGGCATGTTTTCGACGAGACCGATCATACCTATGGCGTTTACTTTCGCCTTGCGCCCCGCGAGCGCCTTCATCAGGCCAGAGACAGTACCCGCACCGCCCATATCCCACTTCATGTCTTGCATGCCGGGCCCGGGTTTCAAGGAAATGCCACCGGTATCGAAGGTGACACCCTTGCCAATAAACGCGACTGGTTGTTGCGACTTGGCCGCACCATCCCAGCGCATGATCGCAATTTTGCTCTCCCGCACCGAGCCCTGCCCGACACCGAGCAGTGAGCCCATGCCGAGTTTCGCCATTTGTTTTTCGCCCAATATCTCGACCTTCACGCCAAGCTTCGTGAGAGCTTTGACCTCTTTTGCAAAGGTTTCCGGATACAGGACATTCGGCGGCTCGGAGACCAAGTCGCGGGTAAAGAATACGCCTTCAGCAATCTTTTCCAAAGGTGTATAAGCGCGTCTCGCGGCCGCCGCCCCCTTCACGCGAATGGCCAAAGCCCGCAACGTCGGCTTGGTATCTGCTTTTTCCTGGGTGCGATATTTGTCAAAACGGTAGCTCCGCAGATGCGCGCCATGTGCGACATTAGCCGCCGCTTCCGGTAAATCCCGACCCGTCGCTTCGAGCGCCACTTGCGCCGCCTTCACACCCATCTGATTAAGATGCGCGTATAGACGCCCGCCGAGAGCCAACTGATCCTGTTCGTTAAGGCCCTTACCGACGCCGGCCATGACGATCCGTCCATAGGCCACGCCTCCCGGCGCCACGACATCGAGGAGCTGCGACTTCTTGCCTGAAAACCGGCTTTCCTTGATGGCGCGCGACAGCGCACCACCAGTGGCCTTATCGAGTTGTCTTGCGGTTGCAGACAAATTCCCGCCGTCGCCGACGCAAACTATTACGGCGCCGGTTTTCGGCAGTCCCGGTTCTGAGAACGAAAGCTTCATGAGTTCCTCTTGCGAAATTCTTCATAGCACCGCGACACGCGATAGCCTTCAGTCACTCTACTCCGGCACCAGCAAAAGAAAAGCATATCACCCATCGATTTGACGCTTCGCCCGGCGGGCGGATAGGTTATACTCATCGATTGACCAGTAAGACAGGATCCGACGCTTTTCCAGTGCGGCTCGAATATGACGACGCTCTTTCGCTACATCACAAAACAGCTTCTCTTCACGACACTTCTCGTGACGGTGATCCTGTGCATGATTTTTTGGCTCGCAAAGGCGTCGACCTTGTTGGACTTCATTCTCAATCGCGGCCTGGATATCGGTTTTTTTCTTTATATGAGTATGCTCATCCTACCGCGATTGCTGATCATCATTTTGCCCATCGCTACTTTCGGCACATTACTATTCGGCTATTACCGTCTTCAGACCGATAGCGAAATCGTCGTCATGCGGGCAGCTGGGACTAGCACTTATACCCTGGCGAAACCTGGTTTGGTCGTCGGTGGGGTCATAGCCGTGTTCATGACCGTGCTGACTACATTCCTTTTGCCCGCGTCGTACCGTGAATTCAAGGATCAGGAATTCGCCATCCGACACGAGTTCGGGTCGGTTTTACTGCAAGAAGGTTCCTTCAATACGATCGCGCCGGGGGTCACTGTATTCGTGCACAAACGCGGTGCAGACGAGGAACTGCAAGGGATAATGCTTCATGACAATCGGGACCCGGAGAAACCGCAAACATGGCTCGCCGAGAGAGGGGCGATGGTCGCTACCGATGATGGCCCGCGCGCGCTTTTGCTCAACGGCAATCGACAACAAGTCGACCGTGTCCGCGGTACATTTTCGATGTTGCTTTTCGAACAGACCACCCTCGATATAGCGGAAGCCGCGGGATCCAGCGGTACACGCTGGCGGGAACCACGCGAGCGTTTCCTAAACGAGCTATTCGACCCACAGGACACGAGCCAGAGTGTAACTTATTACGCCGACCTCATTGCGGAAGCTCACAGCCGATTGGTCCAACCGATTCTGCCGCTCACGTGTGCGGCCGTAACCCTCGCGATCTTGCTAACCGGCAGCTATAGTCGACGAGGACAGGTCGTTGATATTTGCATGGCGGTATTCGCGACCGTTATCATCTTGGTCATCAGTCTGGGCACGAGAAGTTTAGCCGGCAAGCAACCGATTATGATTTATGCCATGTATGCCAACGCGCTAATGCCCCTGGTGATCGCCCTCTACTACATCGTGATTCCACGTAAACTGCGCACCTCTTGGATGGCGCGCCGAGCCCTGAAGGGCGGGACATCGGACGACGAGGAACATCAGGCGGCTTGAATGATTTCTCCATGCCGGGTGCAGCTGACCTCGGTTAATTCGACTAACAAATCAGCGATCGATTCCGGCGTCTTTAAGGTCTCCGGATCTTCACCGGGAAATGCCTGGGCCCGCATGTTGGTGCGGGTAGCACCTGGATTGAGCAGATTTACCCGCAAATCAGTATTTTCAACCTCGTCCGCATAGCATTTAACAAGAGCATCGAGGCCGGCTTTAGTCGTGGCATAGGCGCCCCAATAGGCAATACCGCGCGATGCACCCGATGTCACGAAGACAGCGCGCCCCGCATCGGACGCCCGTAAGAGGGGGTCGAGACTACGGATCAATCGATAATTCGCGGTCAGGTTTAATTGCACCGCGTCTTCCCAGACACCGGGATCGATATGGCCGACGGGGGAGAGGATACCAAGGGTCGCAGCATTGGCGACAAGAATATCAAGCTTGCCGAAACGTTGATGGAGCGCCGCCCCCATCTGGTCAATTTCGTCGAAATCCTTTAAATTTAAAGGAACGAGAGTGGAACTGCCGCCGTGCTGTTGCACGATGTCGTCAATTTCTTCCAGGCCACCTACCGTGCGAGCCGTCAGGATCAAATGCGCGCCTTCCTCGGCGAACCGCAACGCCACCGCCGCGCCAATACCCCGACTGGCGCCGGTGATCAACGCGATTTTGCCGTCGAGCCGCCCGGCCATCAGGCGATTTCTGCGAGAAGCGAGAGTTGCCGGCCTGTGGTGCCATCTTCCTGGTCGGTCAGGCGTATGGGATACTCTCCGGAGAAACAAGCGTCGCAATAGGCCGGTGCGTCAGGGTCACGACCCGGCGCGCCCATAGCTCGGTAGAGGCCGTCCATCGAGATAAATGCCAAAGTGTCGCATCCGATAAGCTTTCGCATGCCTTCGATGTCGAGCCGTGAGGCCAAGAGCTGATCGCGTTCTGGTGTATCGACGCCGTAGAAACAGGAGTGCTTCGTCGGCGGACTGGCAATTCGCATATGCACTTCTTTCGCGCCGGCGTTTCTGACCATCTCGACGATCTTAGAAGAAGTGGTCCCCCGCACAATCGAATCGTCGACCAAGACCAACCGCTTACCTTCGATGTGGGCACGGTTTGCATTGTGTTTCAGTTTGACACCCAAGTGGCGGATTTCCGACGAAGGTTCAATAAACGTCCGGCCAACATAATGATTTCGGATAATTCCCATCTCGTAGGGAACACCTGCTTCGTGCGCATAACCGATGGCGGAGGGCACGCCCGAATCGGGTACAGGCACCACCAAATCCACGTCAACAGGCGCTTCTCGCGCCAATTCTGCGCCAATTTTCTTGCGGGCCTGATAGACGGACAGCCCCTCGATGACGCTATCGGGCCGCGAAAAATAAATATACTCGAAAATGCAAAATCGCTGTTGGGCCGGCGGGAATGGACGATGACTGTGAATGCCATTCTCATCAAGTACGACCAATTCACCAGGATCGATATCACGCACATAATCGGCGCCGATGATGTCGAAGGCACAGCTTTCAGAAGCCAATATATAGGCATCGCCGAGTTTACCGAGCACCAGCGGGCGAACACCATGGGGGTCCCGCACACCGATGACACAATCCTCCGCGACGGCGACTATCGAATAAGCGCCATCGACCTGACGCAATGCGCTGACAATCCGATCAACAACCGTACCGCTGCTGGTCGCCATCAGGTGAACGATAATCTCCGTATCCGTGGTTGACTGAAAGATGCACCCCCGGCAAACGAGTTCGTGTCTAATCCCGACGGCATTGGTCAGATTGCCGTTATGCGCGATCGCAAAACCACCAAATTCCAAATCAGCGAATAGCGGCTGTACGTTCCGAAGATTGGGCTTCCCGGTCGTCGAGTATCGCGTATGGCCGATGGCCATCGTGCCTTCGAGCTGATCGATAACCCGCGCCTCGGCGAAGATATCGCCGACGAGACCGATCTCGCGGTGGGCATGGAACTGCCCATTGCCCGCCGCGACGATGCCTGCCGCTTCTTGGCCGCGATGCTGAAGGGCATGCAACCCGAGGGCGGTATGCGCGGCTGCATCCTTTGAGCCACAAATGCCGAAGACAGCGCATTCTTCGTGCAGGTGGTCGTCATCGTAAGGATTGGTGGTGACCATGCTTGCTACTGCTTACTTTCGATAAGTCGATCCATATCACGCCGGGACGGTGGGGCGTAGCCCTTTTGTTTGTCGGGCTGCGATTGATCCTTATCCCCGGCCTGTTCAATCAGTTGTTGCATCGCGCGCCCAGTTCTTTGGGCGTCATTGATTCTGCTCTGAGTGTCGCGGACCGCTGCTTTCGTCTTCTCCTGTACTTCGGGCGGCAGGAAAGTACGGATAACGTTGGCCCCGGTCTCGACAAAAGGCCGCAAACGGGCGTCCGCGATATACGACGGAAGCTCGTCTTCACCAAGCTCCCAATTCGCCGCCAAATAAGCCCCACAAACCATCACCAAACCGACGATCAGGCCGCCAAGCAAACCGAGTGAACGGTCCAGACTACTGAACTCGCTCTTACGAACCCGCCGCCAAATTCGCGAGAAGATCCAAAACATGACGATCAAACTAACGATGAATATAGCCGCCGGAGCGACGTATATATCGTAAGCCGGAGCCTGGATCAGTTCCTGAAAATAAGGTGTCGCATCTTCATATGTAAAGAATGCGATGAGTGCCGCGCCAACCCAAGTAGCAACGAACAGGATGGCTTTCACCAGCCCCCACGCCAAACCCATGAGACCGGCAATCACCAGGACAACCAATATGGCGACATCACCAAATGTAATACTAAAAGCTTCCATCTTATCCGCTCAATGCCTTGGCCGCCGAATCGCCGCCACGCTCGAAGTAGCTTACCATATCCTGCAGCTCGGATACCTCGCGAAGTTCCAAAGAACCCTTTGATTTCTTATTCTTACCGCGCCGCGTCGGCATAAGCGCGGAACTAAACCCGAGTTTCGCGGCTTCCTTCATTCTGGCGTCGGCTTGCCCAACCGAACGCACTTCCCCGGAAAGACTAATTTCACCGAACACCACCATATCTGCCGGCAACGGAACCCCGGTCAAAGAGGAGGTCAAGGCAGCCGCCACCGCCAGGTCCGCCGCGGGCTCGCCGATGCGTAATCCGCCCGCCACGTTCAGATAAACTTCACCGCCTGAAAAACTGAGCCCACAGCGGGACTCCAAGACCGCGAGCACCATCGCCAGACGCCCTGAATCCCATCCCACGACCGCGCGGCGCGGCGTTGCCAGAGGAGAGGATGCAACCAACGCCTGAATTTCCACCAAAACCGGGCGAGTTCCCTCCATTCCGGCGAAAACGGCGGAACCCGGCACCTGTCCCTGACGGCCAGCGAGAAATAGCGCCGACGGGTTTTCGACTTCCGAAAGTCCGCGATCCGTCATTTCGAAGACGCCGATCTCGTCGGTGGCGCCGAACCGGTTCTTCACTGAGCGCAAAATTCGGAATTGATGGCCCCGCTCGCCTTCGAAATAGAGCACGGTATCGACCATATGCTCGAGCACGCGCGGTCCGGCGATGGTACCCTCCTTGGTTACGTGTCCCACCAAGAGCAAGACAAAGCCGCGTTTCTTGGCGAGCCTAATGAGTTCCTGTGCCGTGGCGCGCACCTGAGCCACGGTGCCGGGCGCCGAGTCGAGGGCGTCGATATACATCGTTTGGATGGAGTCGATCACGACCAGGTCCGGGCCATCCTGAGCATCGAGCGTCGCCAGAATATCCGCGAGATTGGTCGCCGCCGCAACCGATACCGGAGAGCTCTCCACACCAAGGCGCCGCGCTCGCATCTGCACCTGATCGACCGCTTCTTCGCCGGTGATATAGGCGCATTTGCTACCAGCAGCCAAACGCGCCGTGACCTGAAGCAACAAGGTAGATTTCCCGATCCCTGGATCGCCACCGATCAAGACAGCAGAGCCGCGCACAAGGCCACCGCCGGTCACCCGGTCGAATTCGTCAATCCCAGTTTTCCGTCTCGGCGCAGGCTCATTTACATCAGCCAGATTGGACATCTCGAGCACACGCCCGCGCCCGGTACCGCCCGAAGCACGCCCACCGATCGGGGCCGAGCTGCTGACTTCTTCGAGGAGCGAATTCCATTCGCCGCAGGCGTCGCACCGGCCCGTCCATCGCGGATGAACCGCACCGCAGGCCTGACAGGTAAAGCTGGCTTTCGCTTTCGCCACGCTAAATGAGCTCCGTTCGAATGTGCAGCGACATTAAACTCATAGACGGCGGACCTCCATCTTGATTGGTCCTTCCGCCCGGCCATGAATGAATTGATCGACCCTGGGGTCCCCTGATGCATCCACCTGATCCGTTGAGCCAGCCCATATTATCTTGCCTTGATAGAGCATGGCGATGCGGTCAGCGATAACCCTAGCGCTGGCCATATCATGGGTAATCGTCAACGTCGTTGCGCCCAGATCGCGAGTACATTTCACGATCAAGTCGTTGATTACATCACCCATCACAGGATCGAGACCTGTCGTCGGCTCGTCGAACAGAATAATTTCTGGTTCCAAGGCAACCGCGCGCGCCAATCCCACTCGCTTGCGCTGCCCACCCGACAGTTCGGCCGGCATGCGAGGGCCAAAGCTTCGGTCCAATCCGACCTGTTCCAATTTTTCATAAGCAACGCGCTCGGCGTCCGAAGCGGACATACCTTTGCCACGAAACAGTCCAAACGTCACATTATCCAATACGGTCATGCTGTCGAATAAAGCCGCATGCTGGAACAGCATTCCGAACTTCTGATTGATCGTGTCGCGATCGTCTTCCGAAATACCGAGAATCGAGCTGCCATCGATCTCTATCCGCCCCTCATCCGGTATCAACAATCCGAGCAGACACTTCAGCGAGACGGACTTGCCGCTTCCGGAGCCACCCATGATCACAACAGATTCGCCTTTGCCAACATCAAGATTCAAGCCGTTCAACACCACTTTATCTCCAAACTTCTTATGGAGATCCTTAAGCCGGATTTTCGGAGGCACTTCGATCATGCGCCAAAAAAAAGCTGACTGATCAAGTAATTAAGTATCAGAATAAGTATAGCGGAGGCGACCACGGCATTGGTCGTCGCAGCGCCGACGCCCTGTGCTCCGCCGCTGGAATGATAGCCCATATAGCAACCAAGCAATGTGACGACGAAACCAAAGACGGCGGCTTTCACTAAGCCGGATATGACATCTATGTATTCTAGGAAATTGTATGTCTTTTGGATATAGAGGGCCGGATTGAAATCCAGTTTGAAGACACCGATGACATAGCCGCCGAAAATACCGATCACATCACCAACCAATACCAGCAATGGCAACATGGTCAGCCCTGCGATTATTCGCGGCACAACAAGATATTTAATCGGGTTGGTCGACAGCGTCGTCAGCGCATCAATTTGCTCGGTAACGCGCATCGTGCCGATTTCGGCCGCCATCGAGGCGCCGATGCGACCCGCCACCATCAAACCCGCCAATACCGGCGCCAACTCACGCGTGATCGAGAGGACGACCACCGCCGTCACATTTTCGAGCGCGGCGTCAGCGGTCACCCGGGTCGCCCCGGTATAGCTTTGCAGCGCGATGACCATACCTGAGAACAGCGTTGTCAGTCCGACCACCGGCAAAGAGTAATACCCAACTTCGATCATTTGCCGGCCGATCAGGCGAAAATAGATCGGTGGTCGGACGAAATGCGAGACCGAATTCAACATGAACAAAGTAAGTTGGCCGATCGTGCCCAGCATCCCAAGCGTGGCCGCACCTATCGTGCGTAACGGATTAATCCCTGTCGGTCTCTCGCTCATGCGCCAACGACCAGATAGCGCCGACGATAACGCCGGCCCAACGCGGTCAATATTTCATACGGGATGGTACCGGCGTCGCTCGCCAGCGCATTGATGTCATAACTGGGGCCGATCAGTTCGACCGTATCCCCCGCCACTAATCCGGCAGCCGCCGTTGCGTCCAACGTGATCAAATCCATCGATACCCTGCCGACAAGCGGAAGGGCGGTGTTCCCCCAACGGGCCACGCTCCGACCCCCTAAGCTCCGAAGATACCCATCCGCATAACCCGCTGCAACGGTCGCAACGCGGGTGGGTGTTTTAAACTCGTGAGTAGCACCATATCCAACGGTTTCGGGGCTGTCCACATCCCGCACTTGCAAGACCAAACCGTCGAGACGAACAACCGGTTTCATAGGATTCGACTGCCCCTCGACAGGTGCCCCACCATAAAGCGCGATCCCCGCGCGAACCATATCGAAATGCCATCCTCTTCCCAAGAATATCCCAGAAGATGCAGCCAAGGATGCCTTCTCATGAGGCACCCGGGAAACCACGTCGGCAAAGTCGCGGCGTTGCGCGTCGTTCAACGGATGCCCCGGCGTATCAGCGCAGGCCAGGTGACTAAGAAGGTAGCGGCATACGATTCCCGAGATTATTTTCGGATCGTCGAACAAACGCCGCCGTTCGCTTGCCGAAAGTCCGAGGCGCGACATACCCGTATCGAGATGGACAGCGGCCGCCAATCGACCCTCAATGTTACAAAAAGCGGACCATGCTTCGATCTGATCGATATCGTTCAAAGTCGGCAGTAAATTGTACTCTTGATAATACCCCGCCTCCCCCGACATCAAACCGTTCAATGCAACAATTTCGGCATCTTGGAGACACCCCCGCAAGCGAATGGCCTCATCAAGGGAGGCAACAAAGAAGGTCCGACAGCCTTCTCGCCAAAGCCGCTGCCCAACCGCCTCTACCCCAAGTCCGTAGGCATCCGCCTTGACGACCCCAGCGCAGGCCGCACCGTCCGCCTTATCGCACAGAATTCGGTAGTTGACGGCGATCGCATCGAGGTCGACCGTCAGGATGGAACTGGAGAGGCTTCCTGGCGCCGAGGCCGCGCCTGGGGAATCAAAAATCCCCATCCGGATCATGATGATATGGATCGAAATCGGAGAACTTCGTCAGGTCTCCATTGAAGTGCAATTCCACAGTACCGACCGGCCCGTGACGTTGCTTCGCCATAATCACCTCCGCGATATTACGGGATTCCTTCAGCAAGGTGTTATGCAATTCAATTCTATCTTGGAACTTCCCTTCGTCCTCGTTATCGCGGCGCGATGGTTGATCGCGTTGCAGATAATACTCCTCGCGGAAGATGAACATGACGACGTCCGAGTCCTGCTCAATCGTGCCAGATTCGCGAAGGTCAGCCAATTGCGGTCGTTTATTGTCACGATTTTCAACTTGCCGACTGAGCTGCGAGAGCGCGATGACCGGCACGTCAAGGTCCTTTGCCAATGTCTTCAGCCCTCGCGTGATCTCAGCAATTTCCTGCACCCGATTATCGGGTCGGCTCCCCGCCGACGCCTGCATCAGCTGCAGGTAATCGATAACAATCATGTGCAGCTTATTTTGACTTTTCATCCGGCGCGCACGTGTCCGAAGCGCCGATACCGATAAGGCCGGCGTGTCATCTATATAGAGTGGCAAGCGGTAAAGCGCCTGACTCGCCGTTGCCAATCGGTCAAATTCCTCGGCGGTGATATCGCCGCGGCGAATTTTGTCCGACGGCACCTGGGATTGCTCTGCCAAGATACGTCCGGCCAGCTGTTCGGCGGACATTTCCAATGAAAAGAATAGAACGTGCCCACCTTCTGTCGTCGTTCGCCCGTGTTCATCGGTCACTTCACGGAAGGCCTTCGCCGCATTGAATGCCATGTTGGTCGCCAAGGCCGTCTTTCCCATCGACGGGCGTCCGGCGAGAATGAGAAGATCCGAGCGATGGAGACCTCCGAGCATTGTATCGAGCCCTTTAAAGCCCGTCGTGACGCCGACAATGTGACTATCTCGCTTATAGGCTTCCTCTGCCGCCTGCAGCGCAAGTTTGGCGGCTTCACCAAGTTCGAAATAACTCCGCTCCGTATTTCCCGTCGATGATAAATTGTAGAGGCGTTGTTCTGCGGATTCGATCTGGTCGCCCGCTTTGACGTCGATATCGGGTTCGTACGCATCGTTGACGATATCCTCGCCGACAGCGATTAACTCGCGTTTCAGATACAGATCGTAGACGGAGCGTCCAAGATCCTCCGCGTTAACAATCATCACTGCGTTGGCCGCGAGGTCGAATAGATATTCAGATCCGCCAACTTCCGTCAACGCGGGGTCGCGATCGAAATAGTGCTTGAGCATCGGCGGGCTGGCGACTTGACCTTGCTCGATCAGCTTGCTCGCAGCTTCGAAGACGCGGCCGAGAACGGGCTCGTAGAAATGCTCCGCTCGTAGGAACTCGCTGACCTTCTCATGGGCACGGTTGTTCGTGAGGATCGCGCCTATAAGCGCCGCCTCGATTTCCGTATTTTGCGGAGGGGACCGATAGTCGGAGCGCTCCAAAGCGCCGCCCTCTAAGGTCACGAATGGTGTGTCTGTCGCATGTGTCGCCATAACGAATATCGTACACGTTTGCGATCGGGGAAGACATCTAAACTATCCTGTGGATAACGAGGATATCGGGCATAGTATCGAGAAAAACGGCGACGCCCCCAAATCGGAACGTCGCCGCTGAATGCAAATAGGATAATCCAGAAATTACTTACTCGGGTTTTTCCTCTTTACCCTCGTCAGAAGCCGACTCGGCGGTAGATTCGCCGCTGTTGTCGCTCTCCTCGGACGCTTCGGACTCGATAGCTTCGAGCACTTGCTGCTCCAAGAGTTCGGCGACCTCGGGGGCTGCATCCTGCTGATCGTCTTCGTCGTCCATCCCAATCAGGGCACGACCGAGCCGAGCCTGCGTCTTCGCTTCGTCCTCGCTGCGCGCGACGTTCGCGATTACTGTCGCCTCAACTTCCGGATGAAGACGAATGCGAAAATCGTGAAACCCAAGGGCTTTTACCGGACGTTCGACAATGACTTGCTGACGCCCGACCGTGAAACCACCTTCGGCAACAGCATCCGCGATGTCACGACCGCTGACCGATCCGTAGAGCTGACCGGATTCACCGGCGCTCCGAATCACGGTCACTTTTAATCCGTCCAATCGATCAGCGACCGATTGTGCCTCATCCCGGCGTTGCAGATTTTCAGCTTCGAGTTGCTGACGCTGACCTTCAAAATGTTCGAGATTGGCCTTGTTCGCCCGCAACGCTTTTTTCTGCGGCAGCAGGAAATTCCGGGCATATCCCGGTTTAACATTCACGACATCGCCCATCTGGCCGAGCCGTTCGATTCGCTCAAGCAAAACGACTTCCATTTCAGTCCTCCTCACCGGCATGCGCCAATCGTTGGCGAATTCCGGCCATTTGTTCGATCAGTCCGAGAAAGGCTACGAGCACGATGAGCCACTTGGACACTAACAATAAAAAATAAAACAGGATCAATAAAAGCGGCCCCGCCGACACTCGCCCGGCCACCACATGCGCAATCGCAACCCCCACCAATAGAAAGGGTAGTGCGACCAAAAGAGCCGCATTCGTCGCGAAATAACCGAACGCGCCCGGCAGAATTATGGCGGACATCAAAATTACCGCGGCAACAACCGTCAACCAACTCGGCAATTCCATCATGCCGAAATTCGGGCTCGGCCGAAGATTTACCCCGAACCTGGTCAACAAACCCTGACTGAGCGCGCCATTTACGATGAGCACGACCAACCAAGAGAGCGCAACCAGCCCCGGCAAGATAGAGACGACACCTTCGCTAACGATCAGATTTGCCTGCTGGGCATCACTACCTGTCCCCATCCGGTGAACGACAGCGTTCATGACTTCGGCAAAGTAGGCTTGAACACTGGCTTCCAAGCCCTCGCTACTCATCCCGATCCACAAACAGGCAATCGCCAACAAACAAAGGCCGTAACAGGTAGCCCAGGCTGCCAACAAACCCGCCGGATACCATTCGGCACCACCCTGTTCATCTTGCCGAGACAAAAGAGCTTGCCGGACCAAGAGAACTACAGGAACCGCGAATAAAGCCAGGAATACGAAAAACCCAACCGAGCCGCCCAAGACCGCGAACCCAACGCCAGCAATTGCTGTGGCGATGGCACCCGCGGCGGTTCCGATGCCCAATCCAATCAAAAACAATGGTAATTGACAGAAATAGGCGAATAGCAGCCCGCCGAAATTACCAGTTGCCGGCGCCACGAAGAGGAGCGCGCTGAGCGCACCCCCACCCGCAATCATCAACCATTGTTTCGGCGTGAACATCTTTAATTGATCCTACGACTAACCCTGCGCGACCTTATTGGATCACGTAAGGCAGCAGACCGAGGAAACGCGCCCGCTTAATGGCACGCGCCAATTCGCGCTGCTTTTTCGTCGATACTGCCGTAATCCGGCTCGGCACGATCTTGCCCCGCTCCGAAATGTAACGGGACAATAGTTTGGTATCGCAATAATCAATTGCCGGTGCATTCGGGCCCGTGAATGGGCAGCTCTTGCGCCGACGGAAAAACGGCCGACGTCCACTGCCGCCGCCGCCCCCGCTGCGTCCATCATTCATTCTTTTGCCTCCTCTTCTTCAGCTGCCTGTGCTTCTTCGAAAGTTGCAGCTTCTTCGGCAATTGCTGCTTCCGCCGGTGCTTCCTCAGCAACTGTTTCGACTGTCGCCTCGGCTGCGGGGGTTTCCTTGGCTTCGACGGCAGGCGTTTCCCTATCTTCGGAGCTTTCCTTAGCTTCGGAACGATCGCCGCGATCAGCGCGATCGCGATCGGTCTTGCCGTGCGCCATGGGCGACGGATCCGCGCGCAATTCGTCCAGTCGGATCGTCATGTAGCGTAGCACGTCTTCGTGAAGTCGCAGATTACGTTCCATTTCCTGAACCGCATCAGACGGCGCATCCAGGTTGAACATGACATAATGGCCCTTCCGGTTCTTCTTCATCCGGTAGGTTAGGCTACGCAGACCCCAGTACTCGCGCCGAGCCACGCTGCCGCCACTATCTATGATAATTTTTTCCATCTCGTCCGCCAAGGTATCGACCTGGCCAGCGGAGATGTCTTGGCGTGCAATAAGCACGCTTTCGTAAAGTGCCATCCGTACACTCCCTATGGCTGTTAAACGATCCGGCGTCCTTGGGAACATCCCATCGACTGCCCGGCTCTAGCCGACGCTCAGGCGCCGGCAAGGAGTTATGTTTTCCTCGCGAGTCGCGGGAACGCGCGCACTATACGTAATTCCCGACGCTTGGCAATCGCCGAATTGACCGGCCCGCTGCCGCCCGCTTGACAGTCAATGGCGAGCCGCTATGACTGACGTTCAGAACTAATCTACGGAATAATAAAATGGCTCGCGCATTCGTATTTCCGGGGCAAGGCTCACAGGCCCTCGGAATGGGTAAAGACCTCGCAGATGCATTTCCAGCCGCCCGGCTCGTTTTCGAGGAAGTCAACGAAACCCTCAAGCAGAACCTCTCGAAGGTCATGTTCGAAGGCCCGGACGATCAATTGCGTCTTACCGCCAACGCACAACCGGCATTGATGGCGGTTAGCATTGCGATCATCCGAGTGCTGCAAGAAGAAGGTAATGTCTCGGTCCCTGATTTAGCCGACTTCGTTGCCGGGCATTCACTTGGCGAATACGCGGCATTAGCCGCCGCCGGAGCGCTGTCTCTCTCTGATACGGCACGGTTGCTGAAATTACGGGGCACGATGATGCAAATCGCGGTTCCTGTCGGCGAGGGTGCGATGGCAGCTTTGATGGGACCTACGGTCGAAGAGACCGAGGAAATCGCCGCAGCCGCGGTCTCAGCCGGTGACGCCGGAGAGGTGTGTGACCTCGCGAACGACAATGCCCCGGGCCAGGTTGTCGTCAGCGGCAGCATGGCAACCGTCGAACGAGCGGTCGAAATCGCAGGGGAACGCGGCGTCAAACGCTGTATCATGCTGCCAGTAAGTGCTCCCTTCCATTGCTCATTGATGCAACCCGCCGCCGACGCCATGGCTGACGCCTTGGCCTCGACCATAATTACCCCGCCTTCCGTGCCGTTAATCGCCAATGTAACGGCCGACGAGGTGCGCGTTCCGGAAAAGATCCGTAACAATCTCGTTGGCCAGGTGACCGGACGAGTCAGATGGCGCGAAAGCATGATGGCGCTAAAGGAAAAAGGCGTCGACACACTTATCGAGGCAGGTTCGGGAAAAGTACTGAGTGGATTAGCGCGTCGGATCGATCGAGAATTGTCCGCCGTCTCAGTTCAGGAACCGGAAGATATTGAAAACTTCCTCGCAAGCCTATAGGAAATCGCGGCTATGTTTGACCTCTCTGGAAAATCAGCTCTGATTACGGGTGCTTCCGGCGGCATCGGCGGCGCCATCGCGCGCGCTTTGCACGGCGCCGGGGCGACGGTTGCCCTATCCGGAACGCGGGTAGAGGCCCTTGAAGGCCTAGCGTCAGAGCTCGGCGAAAACGCCCATATTACACCGGCCAATCTATCGGACGCGGAATCACTTGCTGCCCTCATCGGCACCGCCGAAGAAGCCATGGGTGCCGTCGACATTCTGATCAATAACGCGGGCCTCACCCGGGATATGCTGTCAATGCGTCTGACGGACGAAGATTGGCAATCGGTCCTCTACGTTAATCTGACCGCCGCCTTCCGCCTATCGCGCGGTGTCATGCGTGGCATGATGAAACGCCGCTGGGGTCGCATTATTAATATCACTTCGGTCGTCGGCGTGACCGGCAATCCGGGGCAGGCGAACTACGCCGCCTCCAAAGCCGGCCTAATCGGCATGTCCAAATCCATGGCGCAAGAAGTTGCGAGCCGGGGCATTACGGTGAATTGCGTGGCACCAGGTATGATCGTCACCGCAATGACCGACGTCTTGTCCGATGACCAAAAAAAACGAATTCTCGAAATTGTCCCAGCCGGAAGGCTGGGCGAATCGGAGGAAATTGCCGCGGGAACGCTCTACTTGGCAAGTGAAGAAGCCGCCTATGTGACCGGGCAAACCCTTCATATTAATGGCGGAATGGCCATGATTTAGTAGCCATCGGTATCGCCGTCTCAGGCGCTGGTCACCCAGTTGAAAGTATGTTACGAAACATCGCCGTCGCGCGGAAGAGTAGTAGGGAACCGCAAGCAAGACGGCATATCGAGACTACGCTCATACATTGGGAAGGTTTTAGAACATGAGTGACGTTGCGGATCGCGTTAAGAAAATCGTCATCGAGCACCTTGGCGTTGATGAAGGAAAAGTTTCCGATAATGCCAGTTTTATCGACGATCTTGGCGCGGACAGTCTCGACACGGTCGAGTTGGTCATGGCGTTCGAGGAAGAGTTTGGTTGTGAAATACCGGATGACGCCGCGGAAAAGATTTTGACGATCAAGGACGCTATTAGTTTCATCGAAAGCGCCGACGGCTAATTTAGCCGTCGTCTCTGACAAATCACGGAAAGCATCGTTGCGATGAGGCGAATCGTCGTAACCGGAATGGGAGTTGTCTCGCCTCTGGGAATTGGCGTTAGGCATGTTTGGCGCCGATTACTTGCGGGAGACAGCGGCATCACGTCGATCCAATCTTTCGACGCGAGTGGCCTGGCATGTCAAATTGCCGGTCACGTACCCGTGGGCGAAACTGCTAATGGCGACTATCATGTCGATGACTGGGTCGACCGCAAAGATCAGCGGAAAATGGACCCTTTCATCGCTTTCGCTATTGCGGCGGCGGAAGAGGCCATCAAAGACTCTGGATGGGTAGCTACCGATGACGAAAGCCGGGAACGCACTGGTGTTCTGATCGGCTCCGGCATTGGCGGCCTTCCCGGCATCTCCGAGACCTCGGTGACGCTGCACGATCGAGGTCCTCGCCGTGTCAGCCCGTTTTTCATACCAGCCAATTTAATCAATCTGGCGTCGGGCCACGTATCGATCCGACATGGATTCTGTGGCCCGAATCATTCCGTCGTCACGGCTTGCGCCACCGGCGCTCACGCCATTGGGGACGCCGCACGGATGATTCAGTTTGAGGATGCTGAAGTAATGGTCGCCGGTGGAGCCGAGGCGGCGATCTGCCGCATGGGTATTGCTGGCTTTGCAGCCGCGAAGGCACTTTCCACCGGATTTAATGACGATCCGAAACACGCCTCCCGGCCATGGGATGTCGGCCGCGACGGTTTTGTTATGGGCGAAGGAGCCGGCGTAGTTGTCTTGGAAGAAATTGAACACGCAAAAGCGCGTGGCGCGAAGATTTACGCGGAAGTGACAGGCTACGGCTTATCTGGCGATGCCTATCATATCACCGCCCCAGCCCCCAACGGCACCGGCGGTTTCCGAGCCATGAAGGCCGCCCTGAAACGTGCCGGAATTGCTGCCGATGAAATTGATTACGTGAATGCGCATGGAACATCAACGCCACTTGGCGATGAAATCGAGTTGGGAGCGGTGAAGCGTCTGTTCGGCGATCATGCCTATAACCTTTCTATGTCTTCGACGAAATCAGCCATCGGACATTTGCTTGGTGCGGCGGGCGCTGTTGAAGCCATCTTCTCGATGAAAGCTATCGAGGAAGGAATTGTGCCTCCGACCTTGAATCTGGAAAACCCTTCCGAGGGCTGCGACATAGACCTCGTCGCCAAGATGGCGAAGGAGCGTACGGTTCGCAATGCAATGTCCAACTCCTTCGGTTTCGGCGGGACTAACGCCAGTTTGGTGTTAAGCGCCGTCGACTGACGCGAGATGAAGCGCGTTGCGCGAATTCTTATAATTGTACTATTTGCCACGATTATTTGCGCTGGCGGCATTTTCTACTGGGCTTATCAAGGCTTTCACAATCCGGGACCACTTAAGACTGCGAGCCGTTTGATTATTCCCAAAGGCACCAGTCTCAAAAATATTGCGGCACTTCTCCTCAAAGCAGGAATCATCGCCCGGCCCGAGATATTTATCTGGGGCGCCCGTCTGTCCGGCGAAGGCAGAACGATTAATGCCGGAGAATATGACTTCCAGGCGACGATGAGCCCACGCCAAGTTTTGACCACGCTGACTTCCGGAAAGATTGTTTTGCGGCGGGTCACAATTCCTGAAGGTCTGAGTTCTTTTGAAATCGCCGCCCTGCTGAATCAAACGCCCGCCTTGCACGGAACCATTGCCTCCTCGAAGGAAGGCAGCTTACTGCCGGAAACATACAGCTACGCATTCGACGATACGCGATCCGAGTTAATGCGCCGAATGAACGCCGCTATGCGCGATACTCTCCACTCTCTCTGGAAAGGGCGTGCGCCCGACCTCCCATTCGACACTCCGGAAAAGGCACTGATTCTCGCCTCTATCGTCGAGAAGGAGACTGGGATCGTAGCGGAACGCCCGCGCGTTGCAGCCGTCTTCATCAACCGTTTGCGTAAAAAAATGCGACTGCAGTCTGATCCGACCGTTGTCTACGGTATTACCTTGGGCGAACACCCACTTGGTCGTGCCTTGACGCGCAGGGACCTCGAGACGGATACGCCGTACAACACCTATCGCATCGCAGCTCTACCGCCGGGCGCTATCTGTAATCCGGGAAAGGACGCCATCGCAGCCGTCCTCAACCCCTTGGTCAGCGACGAATTCTATTTCGTCGCCGATGGGACCGGCGGACACGTCTTTGCTAAAACGTTGGCCGAACACAATCGTAATGTTGCACGGTGGCGCCGTTTGCAGAAAAAGAAGAAGCGCTAAAGGCCATTGTCATCCGATACCGCCGGTTTGGCCGGGAGGCGGCGCATGAGAGCCCGCAATAAGGCGGGAGGGCACATACCGCCCAACAACCAAATGCCTAAATACAGAGGCCAAGGAAATGCGATACGCGCTCGGTTCTTCTGAAGACCCTTCGCAATAACCCTAGCCGCTGTCTCACCTGTCATGATGAACGGCATTGGAAAAGAGTTCGCGTCAGTCATTCTGCTGTGAACGAAACCGGGGCAGATGACGGAAACCGCCACACCCCGCTGCGACGCCGATATCCGGAACGCTTCTCCGAAATGCCGGACGGCGGCTTTGCTGGCGCCGTAGGCGGGAGCACTCGGTAGTGGCAAGAATCCCGCAAGCGACGAGACAATGGCAATTTGCCCATGTTCTCTCTGCGACATAACGTCGAATCCCGGCAACACAGTATTCAAGACGCCGTCCAAATTAACGTCGAAAATTCGACGCGCTTGATCAGATGGCTCTACACCTCCCGACGTACCGCCGGAGATACCTGCATTCGCGATAATAATGTCCAAAGGCACCTGTCGGTCCGATTGGGATATCCAGTTCGACATGCGGGCCGGGTCAGTTACATCGAGCACAATCGTGGACACCGATGCCCCAGCTTCTTCGCAGACACCAGCAACATCGGACAATCTCTCTGAATTTCGTCCGGCCAGAAAAAGCGTGACCGACGGCCCGGCATAATGACAGGCCAACGCTTCCCCAATACCGCTGGATGCACCGGTGATAAGGATCGACTTAGGATGCCGCATGCCGGAAAATTTGTAACCTTTCGGGCGGTTCGCTTGTTGAGTGTTCGAGGCGGCGATATATTGCGCTCACTGATGAACCGTGTCCAATGAGGATTACCTTTTGCCCTTTGCAAGCATGACCGGATTTGCCCGAACGAGCGGCCAGTTTGAAAGGGACCGCTGGACATGGGAAGCGAAGTCCGTAAATGGTCGCTCACTCGATGTAAGGGTCAAAGCTCCGTATGGATATGACCGCATCGAGTTGCCGACGAAGAAACTCACTTCCGAACGGCTTGACCGAGGGTCTGTCTCGCTTACCCTCACAATCGAATCAGAACGCACCGCGAGCACTCTTCAAGTCAATCGCAGCCTGTTGGACGACTTGATAGCATTGCATGGAGAAATGGTCGGCCAGGTCGCACCTGACCTTCCGAAAATTGAGACTCTGCTAACCATCAAAGGGGTGGTCGAAGCCGCCGAGTCCGCGGAGACAGAGGACGATACCGAGAAACGAGAATTGGCGATCATGCAGGGTCTCACCGAGGCGCTCAATGGTTTGATCGCCTCTCGCGGTGCTGAAGGCGATCGCTTGCATGCATTAATCGAGGATTACGTCAGCAATTTGGAAAACCTCTGTCACGATGCCCGGAATTCTGATGGGGCGCGGGTCAATGATATCCGAGACAGATTGCGACGCCAACTCGACGAGTTAATGGAAACACCAAATTCGGTCAACGAAGAAAGATTGGCCCAGGAAGTTGCTCTCCTCGCGACCAAAGCCGATGTACGCGAAGAAATCGACCGCCTTGAAGCACATTGCGCGGCCAGCCGCATTCTCTTAGCGGATTCCGGCCCTGTTGGCAGGCGCCTTGATTTCCTCTGCCAGGAGCTGAATAGAGAAGCCAATACGCTATGCTCAAAATCTGCCAGCGAAGAGCTGACACGGATAGGGCTAAAAATGAAAGCGGTGATAGATCAGTTTCGGGAACAGGCGCAGAACGTGGAGTAATGTTTTGAACGGTGATTTAAGAATCCAGCGCCGTGGATTGATGTTCGTACTCTCCTCTCCATCGGGGGCAGGCAAGACGACAATCTCCCGCGCTATACTCGAGCGAGATTCCAGTATCGTCATGTCGGTCTCCATGACCACGCGCGCGAAACGGCCCGGCGAAGTGGCGGCGCGAGATTATCATTTTGTCGACACAGCTGATTTCAACATGATGGTCAACCGGGGCGAAATGTTAGAATACGCAAAAGTATTTGATCATTACTACGGAACGCCAAAGGGGCCGGTCATGGAAGCATTGGACTCGGGCAAGGACGTTCTGTTCGATATTGATTGGCAGGGTACACAGCAATTGGTGGAGAAGGCCCGTGCCGATCTCGTCAGTGTTTTCATTCTCCCTCCATCGACAACGGAGTTGGAAAAACGCCTACGAGGCCGCGCTCAAGATTCTCCGGAAGTAGTCGCCAGTAGAATGCAACGGGCACCGGATGAAATGAGCCATTTCCCGGAATACGACTACATCATCGTCAATCGTGATGTAGAAATAAGTATAGAAATGGCGATGTCGATCCTGCAAGCAGAGCGGCTCAAACGAGAACGACAAACAGGTCTGGGGGAATTCGTCAAAGGTCTCCGAGAAGGCCGTTAAACGCAACAGCAAGGGCGGAAAACTCTTCAACGTTTAACTCTTCCGCCCGTCGTCTGCCATCGATACCTGTTCGCGCAAGCAGTTCAGGCACAGAGACCCCCAGGCGGCCAAGTGAGCGACGCAAAGTCTTACGCCGTTGGCCGAAGGCCGCTGCCGTGACCACCTCGATATCTTGCCTCTCGCCCGGAAAGGCTGGCTGCTTGTGCGGAACAAGGCGTACCACAGCCGAATCCACACGCGGTGGAGGCGTAAAGGCACGCGCCGGAATGCGAAAAAGAAACTTTGTCTTCGCGCACCAATTGCTCATGACCCCCAAACGCCCGTATGGTTTCTCGCCAGTGACCGCGGTGATCCGTTCCGCGACTTCCAATTGGAACATCAGCACCATCTCGGATACGTCGGCACCAAGAGCAAACCATCGGATCAGCAACGGGGTGGCAATATTGTATGGAAGATTTGCGACGATCCGAATTGGCGGTGGTCCCAATTCGGACACGTTCACCTCCAGGGCATCGCTATGGATGATTTCCAGCCGCCCCTCTGAGGCATCTACCAATGGACCGAGCGCGCCCACACACCGCTCATCGCGCTCTATGGCCACTACTCTTTCCGCACCTTCGATAAGTAGAGCGCGCGTCAATCCTCCCGGCCCCGGACCGATTTCAACTGTCGTACCAACATTCAAATTATCGGCCAAGCTAGCGATCCGCCGAGTTAGGTTAAGGTCCAATAAAAAATGCTGGCCGAGTGCGCGTTTTGCATTCAGTCCATATTCGGCAATCACCTCGCGAAGCGGAGGCAGCCGATCAATTGACGCGGCGTGAGACCTGATCATGCGATACCGTTTCGTTGCGGCGCCGGTTTTCAACCATCGACGCCGCCATCCTCAGCGCCGCGACAAAACTCGCTTCATCCGCGACTCCGGTACCGGCAATTTCCAACGCCGTCCCGTGATCGGGAGAGGTCCTGACGAATGGCAGTCCGAGCGTTATGTTCACGCCCGACCGAAAGTCGATTGTCTTCAGGGGAATGAGGGCTTGGTCGTGATACATGCACACCGCCGCGTCATAAGCGGATCGCGCCCGGTCATGAAAAAGCGTGTCGGCGGGCACCGGGCCGGTCACCGAATAACCTTCTCGCTTCAAGGTTTCGACTGCCGGCTGGATTATTTCAATTTCTTCCCGCCCCATCGTTCCTTCCTCACCGGCATGAGGATTCAATCCGGCAATCATGACATGGGGCCGATCAATGCCAAAATCCCGAACGAGCGATCGAACAGTCTCTTTCGTTGTCTCCTCGATGATCTCTTGGCAGAGTGAAGTGACGGCGGCCATAAGAGATTGGTGAACCGTGACCGGGACGACCCGGAGTTCCGCACAAGCGAGCATCATAACGGGAACGACATCGCTTCCCGCGAGAGATGCCAAGAACTCCGTATGTCCGGGGAAATTAAAGCCGCTATCATAGAGCGCTTTTTTTTGAATAGGGTTGGTCACAACAGCCGCAGCATCACCGGATTGAACTAATGCGACGGCGCGTTCGATCGAAGCGACAACCGCGCGGCTGTTCTTCAGTTGCGGTCGGCCGGGAATCGAACCGCCGTCCATCGACAACGCTAAGACAGGCAGCGCATGGGCGAATACATCGGACACCTCGGCCGGATTCTCAATCTCGCGAATCGGGATATCCCAATTCAACCGCTTATTGATCGCATTCAATCGATCCACATTGTCAATTGCGAAATATGGCGGCAATTCAGCTGCCCCATGTTCACGCCAGGCCTTGAGGGTTAACTCACCGCCGATACCGCTCGGCTCTCCCATAGTCACAGCGAGCGGGCGATGAGCGGTCATTGTCTGAGATCCACATAAGCGGACCGTCGCAGGTTCCGCATATATCTTTGCGCCCTTAAATGGACCTTTTCCCGACGCATGCGTACTTCAAGCTCTTCCGGGCTTGGCAATCCGGCCTCAATCTCCGCGCGAGTGCAGACCATTAATACTACAAACCCGTCTCGGACTTTCTGTGGTTCGCTGGAAACACCAATCGCCTGACGTAACAGCAATTCCACAAGCGGTCCCGACTCGCCTGAGCTCACCGTCTGTATTCGCTCCATACCGCCGGCGCGAATACGCCTTCCCGTTTCTACAAACGCGTCGCAACTCTTTGCGGTTTTCGAAACTTCTTTCGCCAACTGGCGTTGACTTTCAATCTCCTCCGGGAGGGCGTTCGTCGGTATGGGCAAATGCATTTGCCGGTACTCCAACTTTTGACCTCCTTCGTTTTCGCCAGTCGGAAGACGGCGATCCAATAAATATAAAATATGGTAACCAATTAACGATCGCACAGGCTGTGATATTTGTCCTGGCTGCATGACTGAAATTGTAGCCGCTAGTTCTTCATCCAACTCCGCATCCGTAATCCATCCAAGATCGCCGCCACTCCCGGCCGTCGTGCTCTGCGAAAACTCTCGCGCAAGCGCGTCAAACTTTGCACCATTTACGACTTGCTGAATTAAACGTTCGGCGGTTTCACGTATTCTTGGTTCTGCGTCGGGAGAATCAACACTAAGAAAAATTTCCGCTACCCGCAATTTCGGTTTTCCAAGAAGTTGTCTTAAGCGGGCCAGCTCACCGTTTACTTCGTCCTGGCCGACAGTAATTTGACGCGCGATCCGACGATTTACGACCTTTATCCAAGCCAGTCGGGCCCTTGCCTGCGTCTCCATCGCCGAACGGTCCACGTTCCGCCGCCCGAGAAATGACCAAAGTTGAGCCTGGGTCATCTTGTTCCGACGCGCCAAGCCGAGAATCGTTCCATTAATCTCGCGCTGAGTTATACGAATATTCAGCCTCACGGCTTCCTGCAATTGTAGCTGTTCATCGACCATGATTCGAAGCACTTGCGGTTCAATTCGCTTAAACACATCCTCTTGGGCCGGCAAGTTTGTGGTTGCTGCAACCAGTCGAACACGATTTTCTAGATCAAAGACGGAGATTATTTCGTCATTAATGATCGCCGCTATCCGGATTACATCCTGAGCCGTGCCGCCGATACTGACCGCTAGCCAGAAAATTATCGTTACGGGGAGTACCAATGCAATCCGACCAACGCGTCGGCAAAATGTCCCGGCAATTCGCACGCACCTCATTTCCCTATCCCGCGCTCGATTGTACTTGCCCCAAATGTCTGAAGATAAAGCGGAATAATATTCGGCTTTCCGGCTCTACATCAGCGTCCCGGGTGAAGCTACGTTGCGCTGTCGTCTCAAATGCGAAACATTCATCCTCATACCGCGCGCTCAATGTATGCGCCAAAGAACCGCCGTTATCCGTTAGGTCGCGGTGCGTGCCGAGTGAGGCCGACCAAAATCGATTAATTCTCGAGTTTAGCGAAAGTCGCAATTCCTCCCGCCGCTCAGAATTACTGGCCGCAGTTCCCTGTTCAACATAGAAGTAATTTCCTGCGACCCTCATGGCGCTCGGCCCTAACGAAAACCCAATTGCAGAGCTTCGAGCTGACAAATTGGATTCGCTAAATCGGAACCGATATAATAAATCGACGTATTGATTGGGTTTTATGTCAATGCGGCCAACGTAATCAGAAAATTCTTCCTCTACTAAGTTAGACGATCTTAAATCGTTATCAGTGTGGAAACGATAACTTTGTCCTAGAAAGCCGGTAATGTCTCCAATCCTCTCCCCGTACATTCCGAACTTAACCCCATATACAACGCGCGAGCCGCTGTCGACTTTATCGAGACCGGCGAAGCGATCAAGGCTCAGTAAGTTCGTATCATCGAGCTCGAAGGCGGTGTTTTCCTCATCGACGATTTGTTCTGGATTGCTGCCATTTGGCGCCACCATTCCTAACGCAATCGGTTCTATTACCTGCTTCAAGTTGCCGCTATGTCGAACAAACGGATATCTTGCCTCAATCGCCATTTGCGGGAAGACCCGACCTTTAAATGTTTCGTCATCATCCGAAATTGGCGCATCATCGATCCAATATCCGTCGATTTGTGTCGTCGCGGTTGCGGTCGTGACTAGACCAAGATTCCACATCCGCCCAATTTTATAGCTTGGTTTAAACGAGATGCGCTGACTGTCAGTCCCTTCATCTCGAAACAACGTTCGTAGATTTGCATCCAATTGCCAGCGACCGCCAAGAGGGTCAGCTTCACCCATATGATTAAAATCTAAAACCGGGGCGACAATGGGTTGTTCAGCGCTTCTGTCCGACCGCAAATCTTGGAACCAATAGGCATTGGCAGCCATGTAATTACGCCGGCGGAATCCTTCTACGTTCGCATTCGAGCGCAACGTATTGCGATTAAGCTTAAAAAAGTCGAACTTGCGCAGATAGCTTTTGTCACTCGCTCGCTTGACGTCAAGCTTTGTGCGCCATGTCTCATCGAAATGGTACGCTCCCTCCACCGTGAAATGACCACGTACCCTATCACCTTTTACGGTAGCATTATCGGCATCGCCTTCTCTGCGCAGTGCTTCCGCGATGCTTCCCGAAAACACCAACTCACCGCTTTCAAATTTCTGCCGATACTCACCGCTCAAAACCAAACCTTCATCTTTGGTGTAAATTGGGTCGAGCGTGACGTCTTTATCCTCCCCAATCGGGATAAAATATGGGAGGCGTATGAATGCGCCAACATTGCCGCCTGTCCCAAAATCAGGAGCCAAGAACCCCGCCTTACGATCAACGGTCGGATCAGGATGCGATAAGTACGGAGAGTATGCGACCGGGAATTCCCAAATCTCGAGATAAACGTCCTTATATCGGATTTCCTGCGCTTCCTGGTCGTGTTCGACCCGTTCCGCTTTCAATTGCCATAACGGCGGGGCATCGGGGTCCTTCTCGCAAAGTTTACATGGCGAAAATACAGCGCGGCGCATTCTCGTTTTGTTGCCGTCTTTACGTTCAGCACTATTCGCGGCGAAGCGGCTCTCGTCTCTCAGCAGAACCTGGATACGCTCGATCACGCCCGTCTTCAATTGATCACTGAGTTCGACATATTCAGCAAAAATAACTTCGCCAGAAGGCTCATGGAGGACCACATCGCCCGAAGCACTAACTGTGTCCGTTTTTTGATTATAGCTGACAGTATCCGCAAGTAGCGAACGTTCGCCTTGAACGATCTCGACTTTACCCCGCGCGACTACGGTTCCCAGTTCTTCGTCGTAATTCATTTCGTCGGCCATCATCAGAACCGGCAGATCGGATGACAGCTGCTCACGCGCAATCGCAAGGTTCGCCATTAGCAGAAACAGCATCGCAATCAATAAATTTCCCGTAAACCGCCCCATCATCCATCCTCAAGATGCAAGAGTAGGGCCAGTCCGATCATCAGAGTCACGCCCGCTGGCGTCCACGCCGCCAATTGGGTTGGCACGTTCGTCGAAAGTCCCAAGGCGTGGACCACGTCTCCTAAAACATACACGAGAAAACTGATCACCACGCCGCCGACAACGGCAAAAATTGCACCCGATCGCTTATTGATATGAACGGTGAAAGCGGCCGCCACCAGAACCATCGCGCAGAGCAAAATCGGCAACGCCAACAAAGAGTAAAAATGCAGACGGTGGCGATGGCCGGAAAATCCTGCCGCTTCGAGTTCGGCAATAAACGTGGGCAAATCCCAAAATGACATTGTCTCCGGTGACGCAAAACTCTCCTGAATTTTCGTCAACGTCAGGTCAGATGGCAGTTCATATTTTGCGATCCGATGCGCGGCCCGATTCGGCGTGGAAATCCAGCCGTCGCGGATATCCCAATAGCCTACTTTCAATTGCGCGGTCTCGGCATCAATACGACCGGTGAACTTGTCGCTACCCTCAAACAGAAAAATGATGACGTCGTGTAATTTCATTTCTTTTTGCGAGACGCGCAGAGCATGGATCACCGCTTGACCGCCCGCATCTGATTGACGAAGCCACAATCCATTCTTGGAGACCGCCAACATGCTGGTGGTTCGCTTGAGGTATTTCGCTTCTACATTCTCAAACTTCGACAACATGACAGCCGAAAACGGATTGAATATCGCGACCTGAAAAACACCGACGCCGAAGGTAAAAATCATGGCGGGTATCAAAAACTGCCATATTGAAACGCCGGCCGCACGGGCGATGATTATTTCATTGGCGTTCGCCAAACGCCAAAACGCGAACATCGCCCCAAACAAAACCGTGAACGGCAGGATCGTTTCGGCCAGATGCGGCAGCTTGAATAGGCTCATCTGCAGGATAATGCTCATCGTCGCATCTTCCTTGCCGGATGCGCGACGCATCATCTCCACAACATCGAACATGAGCGCAATGCCCATCAAGGCAAAGAACGCTCCCGCCAGCCAGAACGCGTACTGGCGGCCTAAATAGCTCGATAAGGTCGGCGACAATCGCACGTGCAACCCTCGGCATTCTAAGTGCAGCGACGCTCATCGCGTTACTGCGGTGTGCTCCAAACCACCCAGGCGGTCAAAGAACGGCTCCAGACAAACGAACATTCCCGACCGACCGTCGGAGAGGGCATATTGAACTATGTTGCAGGCAACTAAATTTTGCGTTGCCTAGAGCAAATCTTCACAATTCAGTTAATCGCTCCATCAGAAGATTATCTTTGTTTTTCTTCTCATACCCTGGCTTTTTTTTATTCGGCCCAGTAATAGACCGGAACATTATGACCTTAAAAGCTTTTTCGTTTAGAATGACCCTATTACCCGTCCCGCATTTGAGCTGATCGAGGCATCGGAAGGCTAATATTTTGACGAGCGTTGTATTTGCGCCACGCAATTGGCGTGGTTTTGATTACAGCACGGTCAAATCGACCATGAGGCAGATATGAAAATTGCAGCGATTACGGCGCTTATTCGCCCGCGGCAATGGATAAAGAATATCTTTGTCTTCGCGCCGCTGTTTTTCAGCCCTTCGCTCGCGAATGATAGCGCCGACGAAAAAGTCACTCTGATCTTTATCGCTTTTTGCCTGACTGCAAGTGGTGTCTATTGCTTTAACGATTTTTGGGATCGCGAAGCCGATAAGCATCACCCTAAAAAGAAAGAGCGTCCGGTCGCTGCCGGCTTGATTTCCCCCTCAGTAGCCTTGGGCCTCTATTTTTGCCTTTCCGCCAGCGGTTTGGCGCTTGCTTTCGCCGCCACACAGGCCGGGTGGACACTATTCGCATATTTCATTTTGACATCGTCATATACCCTGCTTTTAAAGAGAATCGCCATCATCGACGTCCTGACGATTGCCCTTGGGTTCGTCTTGCGAGTGCACGCAGGCGCGGCGGCGGCAGAAGTCCAACCGACAGTGTGGATTCTAGTCTGCACAGGCATGCTCGCCTTGTTTATTGCGCTAACGAAACGGCGTGATGATCTTACACAAGAGCTCGATGCGGCCCATCGTGAGAGTCTAAACGGCTATTCCGTCGCCTTTTTAGATGCGGCCTTCATTATGGTTTCTACCGCCTTGGTCGTCTCGTATGTGGTTTTCACCACGGATGTCGATGCCATGCACCGCCTCGGCAGTGAAGAACTGTATCTGACGATCCCCTTCGTCATCGCCGGTATATTGCGCCATTTGCAATTGACGATAGTTTTCAAGAAGTCCGGCGCGCCGACAGAACTCGCGACCAGCGATCCGTTTATTGTGATCTGCCTCTTAGGATGGGTCGGCAGTTTCAGTTTTCTAATCTACAGCTGACGGAGACGAACGGTGAAGGCGAAAGAAACGCGGCTGACATCCTGGGGGCACAACCTGCACGCGGATATGACCGCTTTCCGCCCGGAACGCCTTGCAAAACTTTGCGAGGCGGTCCGCATTGCAAAGCCAGGAGGCACCATTGCCTATGGTGACGGTAGAAATTATGGCGATTTGAGCCTCCGCGACGGCGGCACAGCAATTATGACAGGGCGGCTCGACCGCTTTCTCGCCTTCGACGAGGGTGCGGGCACGATCACAGTGGAACCAGGCGTTACCTTCGCCGATCTGCAGGCATTCGCCCTGCCCCGCGAATTCTTGCCGCCCGTGACCCCCGGTGCCGGTCTCGTGACCTTGGGCGGCGGTGTGGCAAGCGATATCCACGGTAAAAACCATGACCGTGACGGCAGCCTGGGCAATCACATCGACTGGCTTGATGTCGTCTTAGCGGACGGTAGTTGTGTGCGGACCTCACGCAAAGAACGGCCTGACCTGTTTGCCGCGACGGTTGGCGGATGTGGTCTGACCGGTATCATTGCCGCCATTGGCCTCCGCCTCAGACGGCACCGCGCCAATGCGGTCAAGACGCGCGAATTCCGCGTCCGAGATCTCGAGCATTATTTCGAATTGATGACGGAACACCGCAACACATCGACGTACTCAGTGGGTTGGGTCGACGCCCTACAACGGGCGCCGCATCTGGGCCGCGGTATTTTTCAAACCGGAGAACCCGTCGACGACCCTAGCATCAAATCTCGGGGCCGCACCTATTCTGTACCGTTCACATTTCCCGACATGACATTAAACCGGTTTAGCGTGGCACTCTTCAATGAGGTGTATTACCGCCGGATACCGACGGGTGGCCGCAGTCGTATTGTCGACTACGATGCCTTCCATCATCCACTCGACGCAGTTGAGAACTGGAATCGATTTTACGGCCGTGGCGGCTTCTATCAATTCCAATGCGTTCTACCCGACAAAACTGCCTTTTCTGGTGTTAAGGCATTGTTGGAAAAGGTCGCCACTGCTCGAGCCGCCTCTTTTCTTGGCGTTTTAAAGACCTTCGGCGCCGGAGGTCTTGGGCATCTGTCTTTCCCTCGACCAGGTGTCACGTTAAGCCTCGATATTCCGGCGCGAGCGGAAACTTTAGCCTTAATGCAAAGCTTGGAAGCAACGACGTTGGAACATGGCGGACGTCTCTATCTCGCCAAGGATGCGGTGATGTCCGCCGATGGATTCGCGCAAATGTACCCCCGTCTTGATGAGTTCCGCGCCGTTTTGGATAAGTATGATCCAGATGAAAAATTCGGCTCGGAAATGTCGCGGCGGCTGAAAATGCGTATGGCGACATGACCGACCCGGCCCCACAAATTAAGACCTGGATCATTCTCGGTGCGTCCTCCTCGGTCGGTCGCGCGTTCGCACGCCAGGCGGCGGCGAGAGGGGCCGATGTGGTCCTGGCCGGGCGGGATACGGAGGATTTGGCGCGAACCGCGCAAGATATCTTGGCACGCTTCAACGTTTCTGCGACGGCATTCCCGTTCGATGCGGACGATTACAACACCCACAAAGAGCTGGCCAACGCGCTAAACGAACGCCAGGCGCCATTTGGGATATTCCTGCTCTTTGGCACCATGCCGGAACAATCGGAGATCGACGCGAATTTCGACCTCGCCGAGCAGACAATCGACGTCAACTATCTGGGTGCCGTTTCCATCCTCTCACGTCTGGCTGCCAAACTTGAAGCGGACAGCTCGGGACGTGTCGTTGTCATGAGTTCAGTGGCCGGCGACCGCGGGCGATTGAAAAATTACGTCTATGGATCAGCCAAAGCGGGCTTGAATGCATATCTGCAAGGACTGCGCGCGCGGCTCTGTCACGCCGGAGTTAGCGTCACGACGATCAAAGCCGGATTCATCGACACCGATATGACCTTCGGCGCACCAGGATTGTTTCTTGTGGCAACACCGGATGCCTGCGCCGAGGCTTGCTTAACCTTAGCCGAAAAGGGCCGGGACGTCGCATATTTTCCCTGGTTCTGGCGTTACATCATGTTGATCATTCGCCACATTCCGGAAAAAATATTTAAACGGATGAGCATCTGACACTCATGTTCACGTATCAAAAAATTCATTTCGAGCCAAGGTAGCGGGTCACGTGTTCTCCATCGTCAATAGTTTCCTGCCCGAACCCACCCAGTGGGTAGGTTTCGGAGCAACCCTCCTGACCTTCCTGATGCTCGCGGGCCTCGGCAGCATTCGCGGCATTTCGGATGACTTGCCGGGCCTACCAATCCTGATCGGTTGGTCCGTACTCACCGTGGTACTCACGATCGTCGGCGTTTTTACGCCATGGGCCTTCACGCCCTTCTTCTGGTGTCTGGCGGCCATTTCCGTCTTCTCCCTGGTCATCATGATCAAGCACACAAGCGTTAGCTCGATGCCACTACTGCCAATATTCGTCCTTGGCGCGCCTTTGCTCCTGGTTATGGCCGGGAAAGTTCCCTCGGAGGTCGATAGCTTCACCCATTGGCTGCCGAACGGTCTCTACATCGTCGAGAATGACGGCTTTCTGCGCGCCAACCGGCCGGAGAGCCGCTCCGCCTACCCCGGCTTCCCCTACAATGTGACGTATCTGTTTTTGGCTGCGAGCCGGTTTGCGGGCGAATTTGTCGAGAACGCGATTATCCTGTTCAACGTGACCTGGCTGCTGCTCTTCGCCGCTTTACTTGCTTGGTTGCTACGCCGCAGCGGTGCCGTGGCATCCGGCAACGCTTGGAAGCTCGCCGCTTTCGCCCTTCTTTGCGCGACGATCCTCAACCCGATCTTCGTCAGGCGTATTTGGCTGACCTCCTATCCGGACACTTCGACATCGATCGTCGTCGCCTTCGCCGGCATCGCCGGGTGGCTATGGATCGAAGCCATGGTCCACAAGGATCGCTCTGAGGTCGCCAAGGCGTTTGCCTTCGCCCTGCTGCTGACACTACTGATCAACATCAAACAAGCTAATCTTGTGCTGGTGGTGGCATTGGTCACAGCCACCGGTATGGTCGTCCTGCGCGACCATGCCGCCCCATTCAGCAACTATCTGAAGCGCTTGCCAATCATCATCGGTTTGCCGCTGATATTATATTTTAGTTGGCGATATTATCTGACGGACGTCACATCGCTGAATGAAAACAAAATGCTGCCGTTCGCGGATTGGCCATTTGAGCAGTTACCCGACCTGCTGCGCAAAATGGGTGTCGTCGTCTATCGCAAGGCGCTCTACTTCGCGCTCGGGCTTGGGCTCTTGGTGTGGGGTTTGCGGGTTTGGATCACGCGGCCAAAGTCGAGCTTTGACCGCCTTGCGATCATCGTCGGGGCGACCTTTGTTGGTTACAATTTATTCCTACTGCTAATTTTTGTCGCGCATTTCAACGGACATCCCCAATCCTATTGGCGCTTCAACACTCATATCGGCTTTCTGATTTTCGCCACAACAATCTATCGACTCGGTCTCGCTTATCACCGGCATGGAGAACGTCTAAAGCCGGGCATCGTCACCGGCTTGAAGAAAGTAGCAACCGCACTTGTGATCATCGTGCCATTGCTGGAACTAGGGCTCGCCAATTACTGGCGCTTTGATCTGGAAATCCCGAAACCGCTGCTGCGTGAGGCCGGAAGGGAACTAGCCGTGCACCTTCCGGCCGACGCGCGGATTGCCGCCATCGTGCCTGGTGATCTCGGGAATTTCACCTCGATCCTCGGCCACTACGTGACGATCGGCCGCTCCGACATCCGCACCAGCGCCATCAACAAGTCATCGCAAATCGCAAGCTTTGTAAAATTCGCCGGCGATCATCCGACCTATATTTGGGCGTATTGTCCGACGGGATGGATCGAAGATGCTCTCCAGGTTGATGTCGCTCGCGGTAATGCCGCCCTCTTCGTGAAGGTGGACGGCACCTGGAAAGTCGACACCTTATGGCCCCACCGCGGAGCTAACCGCCTCACGAAGATTTATAAGCTGTTCGACCTTTCGAAATGCGCTGGCGGAAACTAGATCACGTTCTTTGGCACTTCCCGGAAAGGCCGATCCGTATCGGTGCGCGGTTCCTTTGGCATTTTCAGGACGCGTTCGGAGATGATGTTTTTTTGAATTTCATCGGTACCGCCGGCAATCGAAATCGCCGGGGTTGATATCAGAATTTCTGCGATCAAGCCGTCCATCGGGCTTTCGTCTCCGCTTAACATCGAATTCGACCCGGTCATAGCCGTGTGAACTTTGTTGGCCGCCCGCGCGATGTAGCTCGCCGCGAGCTTTCCAAGAGAGCCCTCTGGTCCTTGCACCCGTCCCTGTGCTTGAGCTTCACGGGCGCGCCGGGCGGTCCATTCGGCGGACTTAGCCATTGTCATTAGCTTGGCGATTTCCTGACGCATGACCGGATCGGTATTTGCTCCGGTTTCCTTCGCGCGATCCAATATTAAATCGATGCGTCCCGCCCGTTGCGGATACCACTTATAGGGCTCGAGAGCGATGGCGATTTCCTTCGCCTCTTCTTGGTAGATGCGCTCCGGCCTGTCGGTAGCCACCGCATGCCGGCGCAATCCGTCTGCCCCCCGGCGTTCATGCATCAAGGTAGTCGTCGCAATCTTCCAGCCGTCGCCCAAATTCTCAAGCATGAATTCCGGTGCTATTTCGGCATCTGTGAAGAAGACCTGATTAAATGATGCGTGCCCGTTCATCTGCCTGAGCGGTACCACTTCGATACCCGGTTGATGCATATCGATGATGTAGTAGGTCATCCCCTTGTGCTTCGGCACATCGACATCGGTGCGCGCCAAAAGCAAGCCGTAATCGGCATGATGGGCACTCGTAGTCCACACTTTTTGGCCGTTGACGACCCATTTGTTGCCCTTGAGTTCGGCACGGGTTGTAGCTCCCGCCAGGTCCGAGCCGCTACCGGGTTCGCTGAACAACTGACACCACGTGTCTTCGCCGGTCAGAATACGGCGCAGGAACTTCCCTTTATGCATGTCCGTGCCATGTGTAAGGATCGTCGCCGCCGCCAGCGTGCGAATTCCCATCTTCGCAACACCGACCGCGCCGATGCGGTCGAATTCCTCATCAACCACTGGTACCATGCCGACGGGCAGATCGCGCCCATGCCATTCCTTCGGCCAATGGGGCGCTCCCCAACCGGAATCGGCTAGCTTATTGCGCCATTCGACAAGACCCTGTTCAGGGTTCCAATTTTCTTCCAACCATGCGCGGGCTTCCGCGCGGACAGACTCTACTGTGATTTCACTCATCATTCCGTCCTCCTCAAACGTTCCATTGTTGCATCATACGCTCGCGGTGATAGGCCGAGCCACCGAGAAAGACCTCGGAACTCTTCGCGCGCTTGAACCACAGATGCGTGTCATTATCCCAAGTGAAGCCAATGCCGCCATGGATTTGCACCGTATGAACGGCGGTTTGCATATAGACGTCAGCAGCAGCGGCTTTCGCCAGCGAGGCCAAGGCCGAGACTTCCTCGTCGTGCTCATCCGCGGCGGCGGCCGCATAGTAAGCAGCCGACTTGGCCAATTCGACCTCCAGCAACATATCTGCGGCCTTATGTTTCAATGTTTGGAAGGAACCAATGGCACGGCCAAACTGGACCCGCATATTGGCGTATTCAACCGCGGATTCGCGCAACCGCTCGGCACCACCGACCATCTCATTCGCAAGACAAATCGCCGCAATGTCGAGCGTCTCTGCCAGAGGTCCGGCAGCGCCCCCCTCTACGCCGAGCAATTCCGCTTCAACACCGCTGAAAGTCAGCCGCGCCAGCTTACGGGTCGGGTCCATGGAGTTGAGTTGCGCTCGCTTAAGGCCCGCAGCATCTCCCGCCACGGTGAAAAAAGACACACCGTCGTCACCGCTGGAGCCAGCTTTGCGTGCCACCACGACAATTACCCCTGCAGTGCAACCGTCTAGGACGAAACTTTTTGTTCCCTCAAGCGTATATTTATCGCCGTTCGCCGTGGCGGTCATCGCGACGCCGGACGTGTCCCAAGCTCCACTGTTCTCAGCCAAGGCGAGGGTCGCGACAGTTTCGCCCGAGGCGATATCCGGCAACAACAATTGCTTTTGATCTTCGCTACCCGTTTTCAAGATGGCGGTCGCCGCGAGCACGGTGGATGCAAAATACGGTGCACATAATAAGGCGCGCCCCATTTCCTCGACCGCGATAGCAAGTTCGCCAACACCGAACCCTTGGCCGCCATAACTCTCAGGAATATGAATCGCCGTCAGGCCCAACTCTTGGCTCAATTGCCGCCAGACTTCCGGATCGCACCCTTCGTCGGTCTCCATAAGACGACGAACCTCGGTTGTCGATGATTTATCTTCCAAGAAACGACGGAGGACGGACCGAAATTCCTGCTGCTCATCCGTAAAACTAAACTTCATATTTTTTGCTCCAGGTCGTCGGGGACGGCGGCGCTTACGTTCACGGACGGTGAAGCGGCATTTCTTAGCACCTAATCCTCCTTATTTGTTACAGGGGAAATTTAGATTTGGATCACGCCGCCGCAAGTTGGTTCGGCAGAGAATTTTCGCTATTTGGCGGAGGCGGTCGGTTTTCCGTAGTCTCCATCCGTTACTTTTTCGAACCAAGCAGTTCCTTCCCGCTGGTCATTCACCTCGGACGTTGCGAGGTGGACGAAAATCCGGTCGGGTGCCACACAATACCAGAGACGCAGTAGAGTGCCTGGCCGACGGACTGCGCATGCCACGCGGTGCGCGCGCGGACTGATCGACACATTGGTTGCCTGCATACGGGACGGGTTTCACTTTTCCATTCTTCCTGGAAACATGCTTTCCACTCCATTACTTGCGATGGAACGCCGCCGTCAGACCATTCGGGCACAGACCGCGAACACTCCAATCAACGCTCCGACCATCGCGATAAACGCGCCATATGCTAATCGATTGAGGCGCAGACACCAAGCCAGTCCCTTCAATATGGAACGTGTCCACGGCGCTTCGATCGGCTTTCGTAAGAAGATCACGCCGGCGACGAAAGACGGCACCGAGCATAAGATGAACCCCACGCTATAGGAATCCGTGATCGCAAGCAGACCTCCATAAAATGCCGGATAGATCATCATCGCGACGCTGGTAAAGGCGAGCACGCTGCCGGTCACACCACCGACTATATCGGAGGGTGCAAGCCGCGCGGTCTCCGCCAGCAATATTCCGTGCCAGCTTAATGCAGTAATGTTGTAGAGAATCGCCACTGCGAGAATAAGCGAATAGCTCCAGCGAATATCATAAAATCCCGTCAGTATCGCCGCCACCCCACCAAAGATACCAATGCCGCCAAGGACGAAGCGCGCGGAAGTAAAAGTGCTGCCGAGATAGCCCCAGAATATCCGTGCTCCGATTGCCGTCACCGCCGCGATCGCGAATGTGGATCCCGCATCTGCTTCGCTGTAATTCAGCCCGTCGATCATGAACAGAATGATGAATCCCGAAAAAATTGCTTGCAGCCCACCGAACGCGAACGCGCCCAAGGACAGATCGCGCAATTGCGGGTTCGATATGACCAATTTCATCGTATCCGAGACACCGGAAAAGGAAAACTTTACATCCGGTTGGCGGTCGGCATCGAAATGCGCCCTGATTGGCTGTAGGGCGAGGACGACGCAATAGACCAGCAATCCCGCGACGAAGGCGGTGCCGTAAGCATCAAGGTGAATGGGCGTACGAAACACCGCGCTGTAGACGCTGATGCTCAAGAGAAAGGGGATCAACAAGCCGCCGATCAAACTGCCGACCGGCACCCCAGTCTGCTTGATCGAAAACACCACCGGTGCAATGCGAGGTGGGCAAACCCGCGCCAGGATATGCGAGCTCGCCGGTGTGGAGACGGCCGCCATCCCGAGCAAGATCGCGCCCAACGGGTAGAGCCAAAGCACCCCTGTCGAGACCACGAATAAGCTACCGCCCATCAAGATCAGACACCATTGGCTGATCCGCAACGCACCATATCGCAAAATGAATCCGCCACAGCCCATGGCGCCGATAATCGCCGCGATGTTCTGCAGGAACAGATAGAACCCGAGCCAGGCGCGGGAGATGCCAAAATCCTCCGCGAGCCTATCGGCCAGAATTGGCATGGCGATCTGACAGACATAGGAAAATGCTTGCTGCAACATCATCGCGACGGTCGCGATGGTGAGGATGACGCGCCAATCGAATTTCTCGAGGTTCATCAGAACCTGATTTGGTCGTAAATCTGAATATTCACCTCAACCAACATGCCTGGTGCGATCTTCTTGGGTGGATCGAGGATTTTCATGCGTACGGGAATACGTTGAGTTTGTTTGCGCGACCTCCCATTCCCCGTTGCTTGACCTCCAGCCATCTGCGCTGTCGTCACGCTGCCGATAAACGTCACCACACCGTCGAATTCTTGGAACGGATAGGGGTACGCGTCGATATCGATAATCACTCGTTGGCCGAGTTCCAGATGCCGGAGTTGCGACTCATCGACATTGGCCTCGATCCACAAAGAGTTTTCGTCATGAAGCAGAATCATCCGTTCCGCCTCCTCGACATGCTCGCCCTTGTATTTATAAACGCTATCAATGATGCCGTTTATCGGGCTTTTGACAAAATGATAGGTTAATTTTGATACCTCTTGGTTAATTAGTGTTCTTATTTTAGATATATTTAAATTTCTAATATTTTTTTCAGCAATAAATACATCAATTTTTGACTTTGACGATTTTACTTCTTCAAGCTCTAACTCCGCTACTTTGATATTGGCCGCCGAATTTTCCACTTCGGCTTCAATCAATAAAACTTTACTTTGTTCTTGCTCAAAACTCTTTTTTGACGTCAATTTTTTCTCGAATAGGATTTTTGCCCGCGCAAAGTTCTTTCTCGTCAGTTCGAAACGATTGCGTATCGTGGCATGTTCGACTTTCCGCGCTTTAATCGTCTCGCGTTTAGTCGCGAGGCGAGAGTTCACATCGCGCTCAAACGCGATCATCTCCGCTTCAATTTTCGTGCGCTGCCCTTCCTCGCGGATTAGATCCGCTTCCAAGGCTTTGATCTTTAATTGCTGAACTTCGGATTTCAGCGCGACCAGCAGATCTCCTTGTTTCACTCGGTCGCCTTCCTTGACGTAGACCTTTTCGATCTCGCCATCGATACGGGAGGAGAGCGTCGTCAGTTCAGCTTCGATCCGAGCATCGTATTCGTAGACATGGGTAAACCAATAGAAAACTTCGTAAGAAATGAGCGACGTCACGCTTAAGCCGGCGACGACGGCGAGTTTCTTCAGAACCGATTTACTTTTTTCGTTGAGCGGCATTCCGCAAGGATCACTTTCTTGGCGTTGGTTCGATTAGCTATCTAACGCGCGTCCGCCCGTCAGCAATCTTTTCAGAGGCAAAGTGCAAGCGGCCAACTCAGCGGTCCTTCTTGGCGAATGGATTCCGCCCTTTACGCAACTGCAAACGAAGCGGCACGCCTGGCAGACCGAAATCTTCCCGCAATCCATTCTCCAAATACCGGAGATAAGCATCCGATAATTCCGTCGGCTGCGAGACCCAGAGTGCGAATGTCGGCGGCCGGGTCTTAATCTGCGTCATATAGCGAATACGAATGCGCCGTCCACGCGCCAGCGGTGGCGGGTGAGCTTCCGTCATCGCAGCGAGCCAATCGTTCAACGGCGATGTCGCAACGCGCTTGTTCCAAATGTCGTAGACGTCGAACACCGCGTCGAGAAGTTTGTCTAAATTCCGCCGGTGCAGTGCGGAGATATGGACAACGGGTACACCTTTCACCTGTGGCAACGACTTTTCCAGGCGATCCCGCAAGCGCTGGGTGGCATTTGCCTGATTGCCGACGATGTCCCACTTATTGACCGCAATCACCAGTGCGCGACCTTCGTCGATTACCCGACGGGCGATGGTCAGGTCTTGGCGCTCCAACATCGCCTCACTGTCCAGGACCAGTAAGACGACTTGAGCGAAGCGGATGGCCCGCGTCGTATCACCGGCCGACAGTTTCTCAAGCTTATGGTCTACGCGCGCGCGACGCCTGAGACCGGCGGTGTCGACTAAGCGCAGTGCCTTGCTTTGATATTCCCAATCGATGGAAATCGCATCCCGTGTGATGCCCGCTTCCGGACCGGTCAACAGCCGGTCTTCGCCGATCAGGCGATTGACGAGCGTTGATTTCCCGACATTCGGCCGACCGACGATGGCTAATTGCAGAGGTGCATTTTCCGCCGCTTCATCGCGATCGGCATAGCCCGGTATCGCCTCCGCGGCGGCCAGCAGTGATTCGAACAGCTCCGCCATCCCCTCACCGTGTTCGGCTGAAATGGGCACCGGCTCACCGAGCCCGAGTTCGAAAGCTTCATATAGGCCGTCCTGGCCCGACCGCCCCTCGCATTTATTAGCGGCGAGGACCGTCTTGGCACCAACGCGGCGAATGTCCTCTGCGAAATGGCGATCCATAGGTGTCACACCAGCGCGCGCGTCGATCATGATCAGAACGACATCGGCTTCCTCAACCGCGACTTCTGTTTGCTGCCGCATCCGCCCCTCAAGGCTGTCGTCGGACATCTCTTCTAGCCCGGCGGTATCGATCACCCGGAAATTCAAATCTCCGATCCGGCCTTCGCCCTCACGCCGGTCTCGGGTCACACCAGGCATATCGTCGACAAGCGCCAGCCGCCGTCCAACCAGACGATTGAACAATGTCGATTTTCCGACATTAGGCCGGCCCACGATGGCAACGGTAAAGCTCATGTTATTCCCAACCGGTCATTTCCCCGGTCCGATGTGTCGAATGCTAACGATAAACGATTAAATCAGCGTCGTCCGATAGAAAGAAAATACTGCCACCGGCAACCACCGGCGGTACCGAAAGCGGATCCGAGAGTTCCAATTTACTAAGAAATTTGCCGGTATAGGGCGAAATACTCAGTACTTCCCCGAAATTACTGACGACCATCAATCGGTCACTGGCCAAAACGGGGCCGAACCACTTGATCAGCCCTTCCTTATCTTCCGGATCGTCATAGCGTGGTAATGGTTGTATCCAGCGGACCCGCCCACCTAGGCGCGTGAGACAATACAAATCGCCTTGATTGCTCACAACGTAGATAAAGTTGCCGACAACCCACGGCGTCTCCGATCCGCCGATCGATCGCTCCCATATCCGAGAGCCGGTGCGCAGGTCAATCGCGACAAGCCGGCCTGAATGACTGACGGCATAAACCACGCCACGATCGACGACGGGGTGACCGCGAATATGCGCCACCGACGCCAGCGTGTCGGTCTTGCGGACCGAGGCCAAACTATCGCCCCAAACGACACGCCCGTTATTGATCCGAAGCGCCAAGAGTTCCCCAGAAGAATACGGGACGATCACCGTGTTGCCAATCAGTGCTGGACTCGCGCCTCCGAGCAGGCCGGCGGATTCGGAAACGCCGGAATGTGTCCACAGTTTCTTGCCTGTTTCCACATCGAAGGCGACCGTCTGATTGTCGATTGTCACCACGAAGACGCGTCCATTGCCGACCGTCGGTCCGGACCGGCTCGGCCCCGGCAATCCACCACGCCATAGCTCGGTACCGTTATCCGCACGCACGGCAATGAGCTGGCCGAATCCCGTCGACATAAAAACTCGCCCCCCCTCATAAGCAATACCGCCGCCAAACGTTTCTTCGTCTTCCTCGGGAACCTCAGGGTTAAACGTCCAAATTCGCTTGCCCGTGGTGATTTCAAATGCAGAAATTTCAAACTCCGCATCCATGGCGAAGATAAATCCACCGGCAACAATAGGCCGTGCGACCAACCGCCGCTCATCGCTGGAGCCTTCTCCAATGCTTTGCTCCCAGACTTTGCGAACGTCGAGGGGAATTTTGAGATGATGCATTGCGTGAACGGCATTGCCGCCCGCTTGCGACCAATTAATATTGTCCACCGGCGTCGGCAATAAGACCCTCAAATCCGACACGCGCGGGTCAGGTTCGAGATGAGGCTCGTTGATCATGACCGGAATGCGCTGCCCAGGCAGCGGCACTTCATTCCGCCCGATGATGTCGTCCATCCAACCCTTAATTCCGCAACCGGAAAGCAGGACGATCAGCGGTACCACCAGCACTAGATTGCAGGCCCGGCTCGCACCCACCTTTTTTGGGCTCACGATCGCATTCACGGCTCAACCGCCAAGAATTTGCAGTATTTCCGTTGCCCGCGCCCGCGCACCCGGTGGCGCTAACAGATCATCAGCCAATTTTTGGAACTCGGTCTTGGCCAGTTCCCGGTCTCTAACGCGCAATGCCAATGCACCCGACAACTCGCGCGCGGAATGCCGCCACACACCATCCTCAGCGAGTAAGGGTGTGAGCCCCGCCCGCAACTGTTCGGGTTCGCCGTTGTCGATCGTATGCATGATTGTCAGCAGAGACGCGAGATCGCGGTAGAGTGTGTCGACGCCGGAATCCGCGGCAATCTCTTCAAATGTCTGAATGGCCGCCGCGACATCTCCGGCTTCCTTTTGCGCGTCGGCGGTGCGGAAACGGGCAAACAAGGCATAGCCGTCTTGCGCTTCGCTCGATAGCACTCGGAAGGCCGAAGCCGCCTCCTCTTGCTTGCCATCTGTCGCCAGCGCAATCGCCGCCGCAAAGCGGTCGCTGTCTTCCTGCTGGCGCTGAGCATTGTACTCGCGCCATCCAACGGATGCTGCCGTCCCGAGCACAAGAGCCACCGCGGCGGCAATGACATATGCACCGTATTCCTTCCAGAATTTATTAAATCGGTCGCGACGGACTTCTTCGTCGACCTCTTGGAAGATGTCGCCCACGCTTGGTCACTCCTGCTCATATGAAATCGCTAAATTCGGGCTCGGCGGATAATCTACCGATCCCCTGATGGGCTGGCAAATGCAAGTCACCCATTACACGCCAATCTCTATGCGCTTGAACCTATTTCTTCAATGCGTAACAATGTCAAATACTGCGTGTATTGAAGTTAATTCTTCTATTTTACGGCATTGATGTAGTTTAGGACTTTGTTCGTAACAAGGAACGGCGAAAAGTATGGAGGAGATGCTGAGACCACGACGGAAGAGCCGAATGGATAGCGGCCTCCTATTTGGTATCGTTGTGTTGGCCCTTTCGGCATGCGGGACAGGCTCTCTTCTCGTTCTTTCCGGCTCGATGGCGAACTTCATACAAACCGACAAACTACCCACGGATTACGTCGCGGAATGGGCTTCCGGCAAGGAATGCCGTTCTTTGGTCGCGATGAAGGACGGCGGACCGCTATGCCGCAAGTCGTTCGATCCACCGCGCGTTTACGAAAAACCGATTTATTGCTATCGCACTCTGGGCCGGATCACCTGCTACGACGAACCCGATCCGTATCGCACCAGCCTCCAAAGAGTGCGCCAATGATCGAACACAGATAGACAAGCATGGAGGAGAGATAACGTTGAGCGATCCAGTCCATCTTGCCGATTATCGCCGCGCCAAAGGCGGCGTCTATTTCGACCGTCACGAATTACGCCGATTACTGGATGTCTATAGCCGCCGCGTAATGACGGGCGAATGGAAAGACTACGCGATTGACCATCAAAGCGGTCGGGCTATTTTCTCGATTTTCCGGCATTCGTTCGATTCGCCGCTTTTCGCTATCGCCAAACGACGCGAAGGTAAACGCTGTGCCTATCAAGTCTTTTGCGGCCCACAGAAAATCAAACAAGGCTCGACCATCGAAGACGCTCTCTCGATCTTCGACAAGGGACTACGCGAAATACCCAGCTCTCGCCGCCCGCGCTGAGGAATTGCCGAAGTCTGTCGACACCGAATTTATTGGCTCTTGCACGATGTTCTGTTTTTGTTCTAATTTAACCTCCTTCGGTATCCTCCGAATGTCGATCACCCGAAAGTCGGACGATGGGTCAACACAAACGCCGATATATCGAAGCCGAGGATGCACGGCGTCATGCGACCCGGCTCGGCGAGATTGTAGAAGTCCATGTTGACGTCTTTTGCTGGTGCAACCGATGCGGGCACAACGCAATAATTTCCTCCCCGCGCCTCGCAGCCGAACTGGGCCCAGCCTTCCCGGTTCCAGAGATCGGCGGCAAGATGCGATGCTCCGGCTGCGGCTCTAAAGATGTCGCGGCGCGCCCCGATTGGCCCTCGCTTGGCCAGGTTGCACGGCACGGCTGAAACCGACGCTTGCCGAACGCCGCTTCATTGAAACGACGCATTACGGCCGGTTATATCAATGCTGGGAATTGACCCCCGAGTCGCATCATAGATTCCAGATACTTAGCAACACGACATCGTCGAGGACCGTGATACCCCCCACTCAACCAAAGGAATCGCGCGCAAATTCCAAGTCAAAAAAACAACGGTGTTACAGTCCGAAGAGAGCTGAATTCAAGCACTAGTATCGAACCGCCGTTGACGATGCCTCGGACTCTCGCCATAAATGGATCTGTCGCGAATGTGACAAACAATAAAACACGATTTAGCGGAGGTGGGGTCGCATAACGTATAGTATATTGTGTAAATTTATGCGGTTGCGCCAAATCAGGCTATAGTAAGCAGAATTGGGATTATAACTATGGAATGGACAGAGGCACGCGTCGATAAGCTGAAGCGTCTTTGGGAAGACGGATTGAGCGCAAGCCAGATTGCCGATCATCTCGGGGACGTCACGCGAAATGCAGTTATCGGAAAGGCTCACCGGCTTGGATTGTCATCCCGCCCATCTCCCATTAAGCGCACCAACCATCCGATCACCGGCACGACAGAGAGAATGTGCCAATGGCCGATAGGTAACCCGCGTGAGCCCAACTTTCATTTCTGCAATAAGCAAGCATCACCCGACCGCCCATATTGTGCAGATCATTGCGCAATGGCCTATCGACGCAAAAGCGATAACGCTGCGTAACAAAATTAACGGAACTAAATTTATTGCAGATTCAGACTCCGGCACGCCGCAGCGTGTCTGTTACGGAATGAATTTTGTCAATCGCCGATAAGTAGATTCCTGGCTACTCTGCCGCGACGGCAATCTCTGGCGGCATCTGATCAAGAGCGCATCGAATCGCGGCCCCTACGGGTTGTCCCTGGTGCACATCTTCACTTAAGTGCCGCCGCCAGCGCCGCGCTCCAGGCATTCCCTGAAAAATCCCGACCATGTGGCGTGTTAGCGACCGCGGCGTTGTCCCTTCTTTGATTTCTTTCTCGATATAATCGATCATCCCAATGACGATATCCCGACGAGATACCGTCGGTCTGTTGTCCCCATAATAATCGCCGTCAACATGCGCCAAGAGATAGGGATTCTGATAGACCGCACGCCCGAGCATCACCCCGTCCACCTCCGAAAGATGTAAATCAATATCGAAAGAAGATTGAAGCCCGCCATTCATAATCACCACCAACGACGGCTCGACTTGTTTCAGACGATAAACGATATCATAACGCAATGGTGGAATTTCGCGATTTTGTTTTGGATTTAGCCCCTTCAACCATGCCTTCCGCGCATGCACAATATGCCGGACGGAGCCGGCTTCGCGTGTGACTCGGGCTAACGCCGATAAGCTTTCCCACTCATCTTGATTGTCGACCCCAATCCGCGATTTCACCGTTACCGGAATGTCGACCACACTTGCCATGGCCTCGATACACCGTGCCACACGATCGGGTTCCAACATCAGACAGGCGCCGAAACGTCCTGATTGCACACGGTCACTGGGACATCCAACATTCAAGTTAATTTCGTCATACCCACATTCCGCACCAATTCGCGCACAGACTGCCAAGGCGTCAGGGTCTGCCCCTCCCAGTTGAAGAGCAACCGGGTGTTCTGACTGATCATAGGATAAAAGTCGCTCACGATCACCGCACAGAATCGCTTCCGTTGTGACCATTTCTGTATACAGCAATGCACGTCGCGAGATTAAGCGCAGCATATAACGACAATGGCGATCCGTCCAATCCATCATCGGTGCGACTGATACTCGATATGCAGGGGTTTCATTCATAACGCCTTAATAGCGCGCCAACATGCATCTCGCAAAGGATCTCCATTGCGCCTGTTACGGATATAGCTAAGCTCTCCTCCGCAACAGCTCAGTAAACAAATGAGGTTGAAGAATGAAGACGTCCATAAATTCGGTGATGATTGTGGGTCACGGCACGATGGGCCGCGGTATCGTTGAAACCTTCGCGAAGAACGGTTTCGAGACCTCCGTCCTAACGCGTGACCCTTCGCGTATAGACGATCTTCCGGAACATGCGACGGCGATTTCCGATCTGCCGGACACCGCACCGGATCTCATCATAGAATCGATCCCCGAAGATATGGCGCTGAAACATGAGCTTTTTGCAAAATTGGAGAAAGCCTATGACGGCACTTCGATATTGGCGACCAATACGTCCGGGCTGCCGATAGACGAGGTCGCCGCCCCACTCGCGCACAAGGATAAATTCATAGCGATTCATTATATGCAGCCTGCTGAAGCCTTCCCGTTGGTCGAAGTATGCCGACTGTACGAGACCACTGATGACGTCATGGAAGTTACGCTCGAAGCCCTGGCGCGGTCAGGCAAGGAATCGATCATCCTACAAAAACCGGTCATTGGATTTCTCATCAATAGATTACAACACGCGCTCCTGCACGAAGCTTATTGCATGATCGAAGAGGGCATCGTCTCCGCTGCGGATGTCGACAAGTTCGCACGGCGCGGTTTCGGCCCGCGTATGTGCGTGACCGGCCTTATCGAGCAAAAGGATATTAGCGGTATCGAGGTCAATGCCGCGGCGCAACGATCCATCGTGCCCGACCTAAATCATAGCGGCAAACCGTGCCAAATGTTGCAGGACATGGCCGCGCGCGGCGATATCGGAGTCAAATCAGGAAAGGGATTCTACGACTGGGCTGAACGGGATGTCGATGCTTATCGGAAATTGGCGGCGGCGAAGCTCGATCGTCTCTGGATTGCGCTCTCTGACGAAGAATAACGCCGATCGGACCATTTAGTTTTAGGGGACGCACCGACTGGATTTGGATGAGACCGGCCGACAGGAGGTGCATCGTCATTAACGATTGGACAAACGAAGCTGAAAAACAGTTCCGCTGCCCTATCCTTTTGCCAGCCGATGCGTCATTTGAGGGCACACGGGCGGCATCCCACGCAAGCCTCTGAAACTAATTTATTCTACCCCCTCGTTTGGATAATGATCTGCTGCGGCGACATGCGCGCGACCAACTGCTGCTGTTGATTCTTTGCCGCGGTTTGCAGGTCCTGCTGTGACGTGAAACGGCTGATGACTGCGAACCAAGGATATGCCTGCACTAAATCCTGCTCGATACCCTGACCGCTTTGATAAAGCCGTGCCAGTTGGAACATACAGACATAACCAGAGTTCGCATTCTCGCGGCCAATTGGAAAGGCGTCGTGCGCCTCTTTTTGAATTTCCTTGTTTGGCCTGCATACAGGCATAGAAGAAACAGCCGTTATAGTCGCCCTCGATGCACATCAGCAGCAGATCGCCCAGCGATTGCTCCATATATTTCTTGTACTTCGAATTCGCTTGCGCCGGTAACGCGACCGCGGACGCCAAGAGCAAAATGAAGATGAAATTTACTAGCTTGCGGTTCACCGGCACTACCCCTCGTTCAGGCCTTGGTTACTATCCAACTTGGACAAACACGCGGCGCACCCATTGCTTGCTTATACTTTCCGCAGCCCCCACCCGTGAGATTCGCCACCTGAAAGCATGCGTAGATTGACATACTAAGCTGACTGGAAGTTGACGCGGCCTTGCCATTGTTTTGACAATTTCACCGATTAGGCTAGTTGCATGATGAAAAATCAAAGATCTAAAGAAACCGACAAACTTGACTCACAGGAACGCAAGCGCCTGACGTGTAGCAGATAATTTGAATCACAGGGCTCGCATAACCGCATCTGTCACCGCTGCACCGCGACCGAAACTTATCGCAGCGGACAACTACCGAGCCATTATTAGCGACCTCACCTCAAGACACGCGGTATGTGATTATTGCCCTCCAATAAGATGAGGTGAGAATGACATCGCTTACAATCGCTAGCGCCAAATCCATCGACCGGCAGAAACGCTCGGGGCATCGACAGCATGGCAACAGCGACATCGCATTCGCACCCTTGATCAAAGACCCAAGCCCCAAGAAGCGCAGCAACCGGTTTTAGGAAGTCTATATGCCAATGCGCCGGTCCATCGGACGCAAAATGCCGACGCAACAGTGCTCGCAGAGGGCACAGTAGCCTTAGTTATCCGATATTGTATCTGATTCGCAATGAAATGAGGCGTCCAGAATTTGTAAAAACAACCATTACCGCACGTGGCCATACATGGACTATTATTCGGCATCGTAAGGCAGTGTCCAAAAATAAGCAATTTGCGGACAAGCATCTCCCAAAGCCACTCATTCCGTTCGGCCAGGTGTCGCCCACCCATCCCTTGATAGAAAAACCGCGCCGGGTTCTCACGCAAGACCCAAACAAGCGCCTTTTGACGCCCACTCTCGGTCAGTTCCCCAAACATTCAGGTTATCAGTGCCTTACCAAACCCATGACCTTGATTTCTGGGTGCGATGTAAAGCGTATATACCTCACCGTCACACGGCAGGTTACGCAGTCTATTCGGCCCGCAGCCGCCAAAACCAACAATCCCGGCATCGGGACTTTGAACCACGAATACACTTTCTCCACGAAGAACCAAGCCACTCCAACATCCCCCTTCACGGGTCGTAGGCATATTCAAAAGAACACGATCCGGCAAAATACCGGCATAGGTATCGCGCCATGTATCCACATGAATGCGGGCGATCGCAGCTGCGTCGTCGGGCACCGCGCGGCGTACGTTCAACCCACCCGCCTCTGCAAAATAGCTACATAAAAACCGTCCGTGCCGTATCGAGCCGGCGTGAGTTGCAGACCGGCACCCACGTGATCGAGCTCTTGACCCGTCACGCGCCGCCAATCCTTCCCTGGCGCAATCAACTCGAAATTCACACCATCCATCGCCCGGAATTCATTAATCCGATCCCGATTTTCCGCCGCAAGGATGGAGCAAGTCATATAGACGAGCCTTCCGCCCGGCCGCACCGCATTGGCTCCCTTTTTCAACAAAACGTCCTGCTGCATTGTATGCTCGCGCAAACGTTCCTCATTCAAGCGCCATTTGGCCTCTGGATTTCGGCGCCAAACCCCGGAACCACTGCAGGGCGCATCAATTATTACGATATCGTACTTTTCTTTACTTGAGTTATTTTCCAAACCAACAGCAGTTCTAACAGACTGATTTTCATGAATATTCACACCGGCCCGTTGCATCCGCTCCTCTGCGCGGCGCAATCGCGCTGGATCAACATCGTGCAGAACAAGACGACCTTCGTTACGCATACAGGCAGCTATCGCGAGTGCTTTACCACCGGCGCCCGCGCAAAGATCCAGCACTGAATGCCCCGGTTTCACACCCGCAAGCTCAGCTGCCAATTGTGACGCTTCGCCTTGTGGTTCGAAAAATCCGTTTCGAAAAGCCGCCAAACCCGTTAAAGGCGACCTCTGCTCAAGTCGAATGCCGTGAGGCGCCCAAGGCGTCGGTATCGCCTCAATGCCTGCATTCCGAAGTTCCGAGAGAACTTCGCCCCGGTTTGATTTCAACGTATTGACCCTGAGGTCAACCTCAGCTTGGCATTCTAGGTTTTTTATTTCAATTTCAAAATTATCTTTGATTTCGGAGCAACACTGCCGTTCTAGCCAAGCCGGGATATTCAAGGATACAGACACAGGCTGTGCGGAATGTTTGAGGCTCGCCCCGCGCAATCCATCGATTGCTGCCACCTCCGTCTGCGAGAGAGACGCTGGCCCATACTTACCTGGCAGGAAGGCGTCTTCGGGAGAGGCAGTCTTCCATGGTGCGCAGAGAATGAGCGCCAGTAGAACGCGCGATCTGGAGGTTATTTCGATACCAACTCGTTGGCACCACCAATCCAACTGGCCTCTTTTACGGAGAATGATGTAGACGAGGGCCTGGATGGCACGCCGATCGCCACTTCCCGCGTAGCGGCGGGCGCGAAAATAGCGCCGCATGATAGAATCGGCAGCTCTCGTCGTTTCTTCTATCGCAACCAGAATGTCGATGGCGGCCTGACACCGCGCCGATGGATTCATAATACGCTATGGCCCCACGCTTTAACTGAGGTGCCAAAACGAGCTTTTATCGGCAGTTTCAGCGGGTTAATCGACCCGATAGTTGGGTGTCTCTTGCGTGACCGCGATATCGTGAACGTGACTTTCGCGCAGACCAGCCCCCGTAATGCGCCGGAAGACCGTTTTGGTTTGCATCTCCTGCAAGTTTGCACTGCCCGTATATCCCATCGCCGCCTTCAATCCGCCGACCAATTGATGGAGGATATTAGAAACCGGTCCCTTGTATGGTACCCGGCCTTCGACGCCTTCTGGCACCAATTTCAGCTGCTCGCTTACTTCTTCTTGGAAATAGCGGTCAGCCGAGCCTCTCGCCATTGCGCCAATGGAGCCCATGCCGCGATAGGATTTATAGGAGCGCCCCTGATATAGCATCACTTCGCCGGGCGCCTCGTCAGTCCCTGCCAAGAGCGAGCCAATCATGACACAATCAGCCCCGGCAGCTACAGCTTTGGCGATATCGCCAGAAAACTTGATGCCGCCGTCGCCAATCACCGGCACACCGCGTTCGCGGCACACTCCCGTCGCTTCCATAATGGCGGTGAGCTGAGGCACGCCAACACCGGCAACAATCCGCGTGGTGCAGATTGATCCCGGGCCGATTCCTACCTTAACCCCGTCTGCACCCGCATCGATCAGCGCTCGCGCGCCTTCGCCGGTAGCAACGTTGCCCGCGATCACTTGGGAGTAATTGCTCAAGCGCTTAATTTCATCAATTGTCTTCAACACTCCGCGGCTATGACCATGTGCGGTATCGACGACGATTACATCGCATCCCGCATCCAACAAAGCTTCGGCGCGTTCGAGTCCGGCATCGCTTACTCCGGTCGCTGCGGCCACCCGCAGGCGTCCTTGCTCATCCTTGCAAGCATCCGGATAGCGCTGCGCCTTCTCGATATCCTTTACCGTGATTAAACCGACGCATTGCCGGTCGTCATCGACGACGATGAGTTTTTCGATCCGATGTTTGTGCAACAGGCGCATGGCTTCATCACGCCCAACACCTTCCGGCACCGTCACGAGTCCGCGTTTGGTCATCAGCTCACGAACCGGCTGTGCCTCATCGTTGGCGAAGCGGACGTCGCGATTGGTCAGTATCCCAGCGATCCGTCCCGTCCGTTTTGAAACCACAGGAATACCGGAAATGCTGTGGTACTGCATCAACGCCATGGCGTCGGCCAATGTCTGCTCAGGCCCAATGGTGATAGGATTCACCACCATGCCCGCCTCGAATCGTTTGACCCGCCTTACTTCATCAGCCTGTTCCGCAATGTCCAGATTCTTGTGAATAACGCCAATGCCGCCCGCTTGTGCCATCGCGATCGCGAGAGGCGCTTCGGTCACCGTATCCATCGCGGACGAAATTACCGGGATCCCGAGCTCAATGGCCCGCGTCAGTTTCGTACGGGTATCCGCGTCGTTGGGCAGTATAGCAGATTCAGCTGGCTGAAGCAGGACGTCGTCGAATGTGAGCGCTTCCTGAATTTCCAATTCCGCCTCCGTCGCAAAATTTGCGGCACTATACACGCCGCGTTGTGCAAGCCAAGAGGAATAGCGATTATGTACCCGGTTCCGCCCGGAATCCGCGGGCCACAACGTACATTTCGGCCGATCTGTCGCGGCTAGCAGGTGGCTTTACCCGGTCGACTTTCGCGAATCGCCTGCGCAACATCGCGACATAGGCGCGCTCCTCCGCCCCTTGCAGCAGTTTAACTACGAACGCACCACCATCGGTCAGCACCTCGCAAGCAAACTCGAAGGCGGCTTCTGCCAAGGCTGCGCTGCGCAAATGATCGGTCGCAGAATGACCTATCATGGATGCCCCCATATCACTCAAGACAAGGTCCGCATCGCCGTCCAAGGCCTCGCGCACCCGATTCCAAGTTTCTGCTTCGTAGAAGTCGCCGATCAAAGCCGTAACCCCGGCGAGGGGGTCGAATTCCAATAGATCGACGGCGACGATGCTGCCGCCCTCGCCGATCCGATCGGCCACAATTTGGCTCCACCCACCGGGCGCAGCCCCCAGGTCTACTACGCGCAGATTTCGGCTCAGCAGCCGGAATTTCTCGTCAATATCGATGATCTTGAACGCTGCACGGCTACGATAGCCGATCCGCCGGGCTTCCTGCACGTAGGGGTCGTTCAATTGGCGCTGCAACCAGCGGACCGATGAATTAGTGCGCCCCCGTGCCGTCTTAACTCGTTGTTTCGCGTCGGCGCGTTTTGGCCCGCCGCGACCTTTCTTTGCCATTTGCTTAACGAGACCCGTGAGCATCATGACCGGCGTCACGCTCAGCATCGGCCTGCTGCATCAAATCGAACAGAATGCCTTCGCGCACGCCGCGATCCGCTACCCGGATGCTGCCGACCGACCACCGCCGCATGATCGCTTCCAGTACTGCGCACCCAGCAATCACGAGCTTGGCCCGCTCGGCCCCGATACAGGGATGAGCTGCCCTCTCCTCGCACGCCATGTGCCGCAGGCGTTCACTCACAGATTGCACTTCTTCAAAATCAAGTGTGGCACCATCCACCATGGATCGGTCGTAACGCGGCAAATTCAAAGAAACCCCAGCCAGCGTCGTCACCGTGCCGGAAGCCCCCAACATCTGCACGTTACCTTGGCGGACCGCATCACCGATCTGATGGCGGCGGCAAAACGTCTTTAACCGCTCCTCCATATCGTCGACAATCTCTTCATAAGGCTCCCGGCAGATTGCTTCTTCGCCATAGCGTTCGCTGAGGCTGACCACGCCATGCGGGATCGATATACTATCGACCATCTCAGGGCGTTTGCCTTCGGTGCGCATCCAGATCAGCTCCGTACTGCCACCGCCGATATCGAACATCAATCCATGCGATCGGCTCTGATCGATCAAAGGTGCGCATCCCTGCAGTGCCAACCGCGCCTCTTCCTCACAGGAAATCGTCTCAATCGTGAGGCCCAATTCGGATTCGACGCGCTTCTCGAATAATGGACGATTGGCCGCTTGCCGACAGGCTTCCGTCGCCACGCAGCGCACCTTATCGGTCTTATGCAGCTTTATTTTAGACGCACAAATTTTTAATGCTTCGACCGTCCGGTCCATCGCCGCTTGGCATAATTTCCCGTCCCGCTCGACGCTTTCACCGAGCCGAACCGTCCGCGAAAAAGCGTCGATCACGCGAAAAGCGCGCCGCGTCGGGCGCGCTACCAAAAGTCGACAATTATGGGTTCCCAGATCAACCGCCGCATAGGTGTGCTGCCAACGCCCACCGTCGTTTCCCTTGCGGTGCGCCTTGCCGTTCCGGTGCGGCCGGTTGTTCCGACCGTGCTGTTTCTTAAGCCCCGCCATTCGGACAATCCCCCAGCGGTTTTCGCGGCAGGCCATTTATAATATTGGCCGTTAAGCAGCATCGTAACGAAAGACCCGACACAGGCCAAGGGCGCGTCACAATTTGATGTCAAACACCGCTACACAAGCGAAGACGAATGTGTTAATCGCCCGCCCACGCTGCTGGGGTATGGTGTAACGGTAGCACGACTGACTCTGAATCAGTTAGTCCTAGTTCAAATCTAGGTACCTCAGCCATTCTACGACGCGACCGCTGGACGACCGCACCTAATACCCGATAGGTTCACATCCATAGGGTCATATTGGGGAGGGAAACCCGTGGCAGACGCTTATCATAAAATTCGCACCGAACGCGCACCGGCTCCATCCGGTTGTCCGGTCGATCAGGGGTTCTCGCCTTTCGCGCCCGACTATATGGCGAACCCTTATGTCGAACTCGAGCAATTGCGCGGAGAGTCGCCGGTCTTTTACTCCGAAAAACTCGGATATCTGGTCCTCACGCGGATGGAAGACGTGTCCGACGTCTTTAAAAATCCAGACATTTATTCCGCGGCGAATGTGCAAGACCCTGTCCTGCCGATCTGCGACGCGGCGGCGGAAATCTTAATGACGCCGGACTACAACCCCATCGCCGTCATGTCGAACCGGGCGCGGCCCGATCACACCCGCATCCGGAAGTATACCTTGGCGGGTTTCTCTGGTCGCCGCATGCGGATTTTGGAGCCCTTCATCCGGCGACGCTGCGAGAGCATGGTCGACGCCATGCTTGCGAGCGGATCACCGGCGGAATTCGTCGGAGCGCTCGGCCACCCGCTGCCGGGTGAGACCATATTTCGCTTCATCGGCTTTCCCGAAGAAGACGATAAAAAGTTGAAGGATTGGACTACAAACCGCCTCGCCTTCACCTGGGGACAGACCAGCGATGCGGAACAAATCGATATCGCCGGCAAGATGCTCTCATATTGGCGCTACTGTGTGGATTTCGTCAAAATGCGGCAGTCCGATCCGGCGGACGATTTTACGTCGGAGCTGCTCGCCGCCCATGCGGATGACCCAGACGAGCTCAGCTATGAAGAAATCCAATCCATCGTCTACGGCCTCTCCTTTGCGGGGCACGAGATCGTCACCAATTTCCTCAGCAATGGGCTGCTCAGCCTGCTATCGGATCACCGCCAATGGGAGGAAATCTGTGCGGATGCCGCTCTGATCCCCAACGCGGTCCAAGAAATCCTGCGCTACAACTCACCGCAGACGAGTTGGCGGCGGGTCGTAACCCAGGACACAGAACTTGCGGGATATGAAATTCCAGCGGGCACGCAGATATTCCTCTCACTCGGCTCCGCCAACCACGACGAGGCGCTGTTCGACAATCCTGGCACTTTCGATATCCACCGCGATAATGCCCGCGCCAACATTGCATTTGGTCGAGGTATTCACTTCTGCCTCGGCAAACGTCTCGCAATTATCGAAGCGACGATTTTCCTGGAAACTTTGACCAAACGGATACCGTCCCTCGACTTGGTCGCGGACCAACGATATGATTTCTTCCCGAATTTCACATTCCGAGGGCCGAAGGAACTCTGGCTGACATGGCAAGCCTAAGCGCCTGGAAATCACGGTGGATGGCCTCCCGGGTAAAAACGGGTTATCTATAGAGCAGAGAGTATATTAAAGATAAGGTTCTTACCAAACGATGAAATCAGTACAATCGCACCTCCTCTTCCCTCCCTGCCGGAGCCGCATCGTGGCGGGCGTTATCATGTTCGCTCTCCTCTTTGGAATGATGTCCTTACTATCGGGCTGATTTCGCTTCGCGTTTCACGCCGCCTGGCACGGGTTTAATTGGCGCTTAGAATCATTAAATCAACGGTTTCAAGGGACGGAGCGTCCAAGCGCGCTCGAGGGACACAATACGATGCCGATTATTATTCCGGACAATCTGCCAGCGCGAGAAACATTGGAACACGAGGGTGTTCTGGTCATCAGCGAGCCAGAGGCGATCCGCCAAGACGTACGCCCAATGCGCGTGGCCTTGCTCAACCTCATGCCGGAGAAAATCAAAACAGAGACGCAACTGACACGGCTGATCGGCGCAACCCCATTGCAGGTCGAGATGACCTTGCTAACAACATCAAGCTATACGCCGAAAAACACCTCCGCAGACCATCTTCTTGCGTTCTATCAGTCGTGGGAATCCATCCGCCACCTAAAGTTCGACGGTTTGATCATCACGGGTGCGCCGATTGAAACCATGCCGTTTGAAGACGTTAAGTATTGGGATGAATTGACCCAGATACTCGACTGGTCGCAGACCTATGTGCAGGAGACACTCAACATCTGCTGGGGTGGTCAAGCATCGCTCTACCACTTCCATAAAGTGCCTAAATATAATCTCGCGGAAAAGATATTCGGTGTTTTCCCCCACCGGATCGAGACACCAAACACAACCTTCCTTCGCGGCTTTACCAACAGTTTTCCAGTTCCGGTCAGCCGTCATTCCGAAAACCGTCGCACTGATATTGAAGCGGTCCCGGACCTTAAAATTCTCGCGAGTTCCGACGAAGCCGGAATGTGCCTAATCCGAGACGAGTCCCATAGACAACTCATAATGCTCAATCATCTGGAATACGAACACGACACGCTCGCGGAGGAATATCACCGGGACATCGACGCCGGGATGGAAATCAAACCACCCTCATATTATTTTCCAGAAAATGATCCAACCCAGGAGCCAGTGAATTTCTGGCGACCCTTAGCGCACCTTCTGTTCGCGAACTGGATTAATTACCTCTACCAGACAAGTCCGTTCGACACGTCGGAAATCCCGCGCCCCTAAGAACGGGCGATTACTGGGCCCAACTCAAATCCGGGCGAGCGTCCTTCCAACTGGTCGCTTGCTCATAGGCATATCCGGCGCGCACCACCGTCGCTTCAGTAAATGGCTTGCCGTTCAGCAACAGGCCGATCGGCAATCCTTTCGAGGTAAATCCACAATTGATCGACAAGCCGCAAAGGCCGAGGCGGTTGCCGATATTGGTGTTAGCCATGTATTGCCCGGCATAGTCCAGATAGACCTCGAGCGATCCATCGACTGTCGCCACGGGCATGGCTGGAATGCGGCTTGAAGGCGACAGGATCACATCTACATCGCGCAGCGTTTCCAGCTGCGCGGCGCGGAGTGATTTCAACTCCCGCATCATCTTTACGTAGTCGGTCGCAAGATAGTCACGCTCGCCCAACATACGCGGTCCGACGACCGGATCCATTAGATCTAGCTTAGTCTTGATACGTTCCGCGTGGATGATCGCCGCCTCCGTCCCGTTCACGTAGGAGCCCATCGCTGAAACCGCGGAGGCCTCTGGATAAGCCACATTCTCGACTGTCGCACCCAGATCGCGGAACACATCCGCCGCCGCCAGTACTGCTTTCTCTACTTCGGGGTCGAGGTTGTCGAAGAATGCATTCTGCGGAATACCGATGCGCAGCCCTTTCGCCCCAATCTTCATGGAGCGAAGCACGTCTTCTGGGCTAATACCGAGGGTACTATCGTCCCGTGCGTCCTCGCCTTGGAGAATTTGATAGACCAGCGCCGCATCTTCGACACTACGGGTCAGCGGCCCCACAGAATCGAGAGTCCAACTGAGCGGAAAAATACCGAAACGACTGATCCGCCCGACGGTCGACTTGAGCCCCACCGTACCAGAAAGTCCCGCCGGCACTCGTACTGACCCACCCGTATCGGTGCCGAGACCCATCGGCGCCATACCACTGGCCACCGCGACAGCTGTCCCAGCGCTAGATCCGCCCGGCACGCAATGTTCCTCGCTCCACGGATTGTGCGGCGTCCCCTGAATGTGGTTAATGCCGACAATGCCCTTGGCGAACTCGACCGTGATCGTCTTGCCGAGCACGATCATCCCTGCCGCTGCCAATCGCCTGGTCACTTCACTTTCTTCGGTTTTCGGTGCCGTATCCAAGGTCCGCGAGCCCGCCGTCGTCGGTAATCCGACTACATCGTATAAATCCTTCACCGCGTAAGGGATGCCGTGCAACGGCCCAAGATCGCGACCCGAATCCAACAAAGCTTCCGCCGCTTTCGCCTCCGCTATGGCACGCTCCGCCGTCACCAAATTGAAAGCATTGAGCGGCCCATTCAGCTTTTCGATGCGCGCGATCAAATGCTCGGTCAACGCCGTTGGTGTCGTCTCGCCCGACCGCAGCATCGCGGCCAATTCCGTTATCGATCGATAGTGAAGCGGCTGATCGCCCATAGTACCCTCCCGGCGTGAATTGATTTGTCGGCTGGAAACCTACCGTGTGGGAGCGATCTTGATAATCTCGCTCGTCTTTTACAAGGAATCGCTGCCATGAAATTCGGCGCTGCCATCTTTTTCACTGATTATTCGATTTCACCGACCGCGTTAGCACCTGCCCTTGAGGAGCGTGGCTTCGATTCCCTCTGGTGTCCGGAGCATTCGCATATCCCGTTGTCGCGCGATTCTGAATGGCCGCAGCAGGGCGAATTACCGAAAAAATATTACGACGTGATGGACCCCTTCGTCACCCTGTCTCAGGCGGCAGCGGTGACCAAAATGCTGAAAGTCGGCACCGGTATCTGTCTCGTCCCGCAGCGCGACCCGATCCAGACGGCGAAGGAGATCGCCTCATTGGACACCCTCTCCAATGGCCGGTTCCTGTTTGGTGTCGGCTCCGGCTGGAATTCCGACGAATTAGCCAATCACGGCACCGAGTTCAAATCCCGGCACAAGGTCCTGGAAGAACGGATCGCGGCCATGCGCGTCATCTGGTCCCAATCGAAGCCGGAATATCACGGCGATTACGTCAATTTCGATCCCATGATGACCTGGCCAAAACCGGTCCAGCAACCGGGGCCCGCCATATATATCGGCGGTGAGTTCCCCTATGGCGCGCGCCGCGCCCTGGCGTTCGGCGACGGATGGCTGCCGCACGCGAACCGCCCCGACTATGACTTGCTTGATAAATTACCGGAATTCCGGGAGATGGAAGCCGCTGCCGGCCGCGCACCCGGCAGTATGCCGATCACGGTTTTCGGGCCAAAGGAAGAACGCACCGTGTTCGAACGCTATGTCGAGGCCGACGTCGAGCGGATTGTCCTGAACATCGCACCGATGTCCGCGGACGAGACCCTGCCGGTCCTCGACGAATGGGCTAAGTTAATGGACGGGATCAGCTGAACCGGGGAGATACGCCCATGGCCATCGACGTTACCCGCAAACACGCGACATTCTTCGCAGAGGTCACCGGCGTCGACTTACGTGATCCCGACGAAGCGTGGCGCGAGGTCGAAGCCGCATTCAACGAACACGCCATCCTGCTATTTCGAAACCAGACCCTCAGCGACGAGCAACACATCACGTTCAGCGAGCGGTTCGGCCCCGTCATCACCGCCACCAACTATCACTGGAAGACAGAGAAGCGCCGCGTCCACGCGCAAATGGCCGACATCTCAAATATCGGCAATGACGGAAGCATCCTGCCGCTGGATGACGAGCGCCGCATGCACAGCCGGGCGAATAGTCTTTGGCATACGGACAACACCTTCAAAATCGTCCCGTCCCGGTGCTCGCTGCTGCTGGCACGCGAGATCCCCGAGGTAGGAGGCGACACGGAATTCGCCGATATGCGCGCCGCATACGACGCTCTACCCCAAGCCAAGAAGGACGAAATAGAGGACCTGGTGGCCGAGCACAGTATATTTCATTCCCGCTCCCTCTTGGGCTATGACGGCTTTACCGACGGCGCCAAGGCCGAACTACCACCGGTTCCGCAAGTCCTGGTCCGCTACAATCCCGAGACGGGTCGCAGGGCGCTCTATATTGCCTCCCACGCATCTCACATCTTGGGCTGGCCGGTTGATAAGGGTCGCGCCCTGCTCGACGACCTAATGGCGCACGCAACACAATCCGAGTTCGTCCATCGCCACGAATGGCGCACCGGCGACCTCATCCTTTGGGACAATCGCTGTACCATGCATCGCGCCACTGAATACGACGACCTAAACGCGCGGCGCGACCTACAGCGCACCACGGTCTCGGACGAGATTAATTCCGTCGAGCGGCGGGAGATGGAGCGAGGGAACGCAGCTTGATCCCTTTGCTCCACGCGCCAGTTTTAGTTCGGACATGATTACACTTGGAATCGACGTTGGCGGAACTTTCACCGATTTGGTGATGCGGGATTCGCGCACTGGCGAGATGCGGTCGTTGAAGACGCCGACGACTCCGCCTCACTTCGCCGATGGCGTCCTCACCGCTATCCGCCTGACCAACACAGCACCCGGCAATATTACCGATATCGCGCACGGCATGACTGTCGCGACCAATACCGCGTTGGAGATGAACGGCGCAAAACTGGGTGTCATAACCACCCGGGGGTTCCGCGATGTGCTGGTGGTGGGCCGCGGCAACAGAACGATCCTCTACGACATTAAGGCGGTACGTCCGCCGCCATTGGTGCCGCGCCAACGCGTACTTGAAGTCGACGAGCGCATGACCGGTGCGGGTGACGTTCATTTAGCGCTCGACGAAGGTCAGGTCGCGGCTGCATGTAAGCGCCTGACCGAGATGGGTGTCGAAGCCGTTGCGGTGTGCTTCCTTCACTCCTATGCCAATTCAGATCATGAGAACCGCGCGGCAGAAATCGTGCGGCACGAGATGCCGGGTATCGCCGTCTCTGTCTCCTCGGAAATCCTGCCGGAGTACCGTGAGTTCGAGCGCTTCTCGACAACTGCGCTCAACGCCTATGTGGGGCCGAAAGTTTCACAGTATCTCGACCTCCTGGCATCGGGCCTCACTGACGGTGGCATCAACGCACCGCTGCGGATCATGGGCTCCAATGGTGGGACCTGGAGTGCCGCCGCTATGGCGCATGAACCCGTCAACACCATGCTGTCGGGACCGGCAGGCGGCGTGACGGCATCCATCGGCATCGCACGACTGCTCGAAATTCCCAACATCATTACTTACGACATGGGCGGCACCAGCACCGACGCCTGTCTCATTCGGAATTACGAATATGGCATGACCACTGAAGGCCATGTCGGCATGTGGCCGAACCGCGCGCCGCAGATCGAAATTAAAACCGTCGGCGCGGGCGGCGGTTCCATCGCCTATCTCGCCCCGGGAAAATTCCTGAATGTGGGACCCCGTTCCTCGGGTGCCATTCCCGGCCCTGCCTGTTATGGACGGGGCGGCACGGAGCCCACGGTCACCGATGCAAATGTAGTGCTGGGGCGGTTCCGCCCGGACCTGGCGCTCGGCGGTGAAATCGAATTGGACCAAGATGCCGCGCACACGGTGGTAGCAGCACTTGGCGAGGAATTGGGCCTGACGCCGGAGCGAACGGCGGAAGGGATTGTGCGCCTCGCGGTAGCGCGAATGACCGCCACCGTGAAGGAAATATCCGTCATGCGAGGCCTCGACCCGCGCGACTTCACACTCCTCGCTTATGGTGGTGCGGGCCCCTTGCATGCGGCGGCTATCGCCGAGGAACTGGGCATTACCGAGATCATCATTCCACCGATGCCGGGCGCCTTTTCCGCCTATGGTTTGCTGACGGCGGATACCCGCTACGACGTCACCCGCACGCGGTTGACGAGCCTGAGCAATACCACGCTTCAACACCTGCAGGACCTGCTGGAGCCACTCCGTGAGGAAGCTCGCGAACGCCTGCGCCGGGACGGATTTACCGAAGAGAATATCCGCCTGCAAGTCTTCCTCGATATACGGTTTGTCGGACAAGCTTTCGAATTGACGACCCCAATGCCGGATGCACCTGAAACCCTTGATGAGATCGCCGCAGCGTTCCAAGCAGTCTACGAGGAACGCTATGCGCAAAGCGATACAGCTCCGGCGGAGATTGTCTCCTTCCGGGTCGTCGGATTGGGTAAGGCGCCCTCGGTCGAATTGCCGGAGCATACCGGCGATGCCTCTACCGACATCGAGACACGCTCAGTTTCCTTCGACAGCACCTTTGTGGAGACCGCGATCCATCGCCGCGAGACGTTGCGGGTCGAGACGGCTATGCCCGGCCCGGCCATCATCGAGGAGGACGGTGCGACCACGGTCGTGCCGCCTGGCTTCAATGCCACCCTGGACCGTTTCGGCATTCTGACCTTGCGGAGGGTCGACAATGGCTGACATCGATCCGATCACCCTCGAAGTCGTCACAGAAGGATTGATCTCGGTCGTGCGGGAAATGCGCGCGACGGTGTTCCGCACCGCGCGTTCGGTCGCCATCTATGAAGCACGCGATTTCTCCTGCGGATTGTTCGACGCAAAGGGTCAGGTGGTCGCGCAATCGGAGGATATCGGCTCGCATGTGGTGCCGCTGCCCTGGTCAGTTGAGAGCGCACTCGACGACCTCGGCGACGATCTATCTCCGGGCGATATCATCCTGATGAACGATCCGTATCGAGGCGGCACACATCTGAACGACGTCACGATCATCTATCCAGTTTTCGAGGACGGCGAGTTGGTATTCTTCCCCGCCGTGCGGGAGCACTGGGCCGATGTCGGCGGCGCGGTGCCGGGCTCCATGTCGGGAACGGCGACCGAAATCTACCAAGAAGGCATGCGCATTCCGCCGGTGAAAATCGTCGAGAAGGGCGAGATCAACAAACCGCTGATGGAAGTGTTGCTCTCGAATATGCGGGTGCGCGAAGAACGCCTCGGCGATTTCAACTCAAGCCTCGCCGCATGCCGTACCGCTGAACGTCGACTTACAGAGCTAACGTCACGTTATTCCATGCAAGTACTGCTCGATTGCGTCGAGTTGAACCTTCAGCGTTCCGAAGTGCGAATGCGCGAGAACATCAAGGCGCTGCCGGACGGACAATATTACTACGAAGATTATCTGGAAACCTTCGGGCCCGACGGCTTTGAGCCGTTGTTACTGCCACTGAACCTGACGATTTCCGGCGACGAGATGACCGCCGATTTCACTGGTGCCTCGCCGCAGGTTCCTGCTCCCGTCAACTCGACGCTTGCAGTCACTGCCGCATCGGTCTACATCGCGCTGAAGTCGACACTCGATCCCGCGCACGCGCTTAATCACGGTTCTTTTCGGCCCGTCACGGTCGTGGCTCCAGAGAATACCATCGTCAATGTTGGCCATCCGGCGCCCGCCGGCTCCCACGGTGAAATTCGTAAACGCGTCATCGCGACGATGCTGGGCGCTCTTTCCCGGGCCTGCCCCGAACTCGTCTCAGCGGATATCCACCGGACATCGTTCCACAATCTAATCGGCGGCGTCGATCCCGCCACCAATGCAGAGTTCGTGCATTAC
>CAJWTF010000007.1 GCA_913046825.1 uncultured Rickettsiales bacterium
CCACCAGAACCGCACCGTCTCATGACAAATGTCGATGCCACGCTCGGACAGCAGGCCCTCGACCTGGCGCAGCGATAAAGGATATCGGACTTACTTCATCACTGTCAGGCGGATCACTTCGGGTGAACTGTTGAAATAACGGAATGGATTTCTCATCCAAAGACGTTTCGGGCCAACCCCACTCCGCTCAAGTCAATTTGCTTTGACATCGCCCTGTTATTTCGTATTTAATTTATTTACCAGTTATAAAATTGTCGTGTTTATTGCTGCGTTTGTTTTAATTAGCATGATTTATATCTCTGTCATTCAAATGGACTCGTTCGCGAACTGGATGAGCTGCATCTCTATAAAGGTCCGAAGGGCGATGATTTGAAAACGGTGGGATGGCACAACATCGATGATTGCGAAGTATCGCCTTTTAAGATTAATTATTTGCACCCACCTGATCGCCTTGCAAGGCACTGGAAGTTAATCGAAAAACAGGGTTTTAGGTGTAAAGAAGCGCAAAGAGTGAAATTATGAAAAAGCTAATGGTAAAGATAGCAGCTCTGTCCTTGCTGCTTGTAGCGGTCCCGATGGCGGCGCAAGCCGAAACGGGTTGGACAATTTATAAGCCTGGCCTCGTCAAGTCGGCCGTCGCAAATGGCGAAACCGTCCTTCTTGGTTATTTATCATCCTGGTGAGGCACCTGCGCGCGTCAAAAAAGCGTGCTTGAAAAGCTCCGTGCGAGCAATTCGGAATACGGTAAATCTATAAATTTTGTTCTCATTGACTGGGATACCTTCAGCTCACACGATGTAACTACCAGCCGGAGAATTCCACGGCGATCAACCTTGGTTCTCATTAAGCACGGTAAGGAAACTGGTCGTCTTGTGGCGGAGATTAGTGAAGGCAAAATCAAGACATTGTTGGACAATGGTTTGAATTAGCTGCAGCCCAACGGGCGGACAGGAGCCCTGAAAACAAAGAGTAGGGCCGCCTAATTGCCCACTTTAATTTTTTGGCGAGGCGCTAGACATCAAAGTAAGCGCAAAATAAATGAGATAGAGCTTCGTCGAACGTTACAGTTCTCAGTACACCGGCCTAAGATCCGTTTGTCTTATGTCGGGTCGACGCTCTGTTAGATTGTGCATTTTACCCGGCTGGCAGCAGCGCCTGAGCCCGTTCGCGCAGGTCGTCGGCAATCCGCTTCGGCCGCCGCGCATCGAGGTCTAGCTGCACACCAAATTGGCTAAGGCCCGCGATATCCTCACCTGTATCGCCATCTCGTAGTCGGTGGTATAGGCGTATGGATGATCCGCCGAGCTGGGCCACGCAACTATCCACGTCAATCAGAGTACCAGGGACGGCTCGCCTGTTGTGGAAGACGAGCTGAAACTCAAAGGTCGAGAGGCCTACCCGCTCTTTGGTCATGTATTCAGGCGTTAGGCCGAATGCCGCAATGATAAAGGCATTTGCTGTCGAAAACCGGTGGATGTGTCCAGGCAGCGCTAAATGGCCGGTCCAGTCCACTTCTTCTGGTCGCACCACGCTGCGCTGCGAGGCCACCCAGTTTGGTCCGTCGATAGGTTTCAGCCGTTCTTCACGTTTGTCACCATCCCATTCGACAGTATCACCAGACAGGGTTATACCGCTGAGCTGCTGCTGCATGGCAGTGCATAATTTGTCCGTCTCAGCATTGAAGAGTTTGTGGGCAATCAGGGGAGCGTCTCCGCCTTCGATTAGAGCTGTTTCGATGCGAAAGATATCGCGGTCGCGCAGCTCTGCCTTGTAGTGCGTCAAAGCGTCAACAGTTCGTGCCGCAGATGGATCGACGCCCTTTTCGCGCAGGAACCGCCAAGTCGCTGCCTCGAATTTCTCGTAATAATAGGCGACGGTAAAATGCTCCGTCGCATCGACTTCCCATGGTGCGACATCGCCGCGAAAGGTTTCGCTGTATCCGGTCACTTGGACGTTCCTGGTTAGTGGTGTTTAGCGTTGAACTGTAAGGGGCAGAAGCAGGAACACGCAATCTGAAATCCAGTACTTCGCCCCCTTAAGCCGTCTCACGCTCCAACGAACCTCTCTCATTGCAGGTAAGCATTGAGCATCTCTTCATACGGCCGCCTCTCCGCTTGTTGGTAATGCTCCTCGATTCCAGCGGAAAAATGTCCTGCGGTAAGACTAATAACACAATGCGGAACGCAGAATTTCGGGACATTCAATCTGTTACTAACAATCAGCGCTGAACAACGCCTCTTCATATTTTAAATATGAGTGACGCGTAAAAAATGTACTCGGCTTTGACCTTGAGGTGTGCAGTACAGACCCGGTCACCGGATTTTATCGAGATGGTTGCTGTAATTCAGGACCTGGCGACATTGGAACGCATACGGTGTGCGCAATCCTGACTGATGAGTTTCTGGAATTCTCACGACGCAGTGTGGGATTGTCGGCAGCCTTGACCTTTTCGTGCGGCATTGGAAGTTAATTCAAGAAGCAATTTTCGTTAAATTTAAAGGAGGCAATGGACAGATGACGCACTTAGTGATGACACGCGCAAAGGTCGCGCCAGATTACCGAGATACGGCAATCTCAAACCTTAAACAGGTTAAGAAAATTTCAGAGTCACATGGAGCGAAGCTGGTACGGATAGCAGCACAGACATCTGGATCACATGTCGGATCCTTAATGATGCTCCAGATTTTTGAGAATATGGCGGATGTCGAAAGCGTTTATGATGAATTTAGTAAAACACCAATTTACTCGGAAACAATGCAAAGTGGTAAATTCGATATTAGCCATAGAGCACTATTAAAAATTCACCTGGAACTCGGCAAACCCTCGTCTTCTGATAATTTAAAGTACCTCATACTTACAAACGGCACAGCCGAGACCCCAGAGTTGGATGCGATAACTAAATTTGCGGATGTTTTATTGTCTAACGGTGCCGTAACCGCACGTTATGGTTCATTCGTTGCTGGAGACCAGGCCAATGGTAAAACGCATCTCTTTGGCGCGACATACACATCTTTGAGTGCGATGCAGACCGCATATGAGGCCGTAATGCAAAATGATGCCGCCTCAGCTTTGTACAAAGTGGTGTCTGTCCAGCGAAGGCAAATACTACGCTTGCTGGATTGAAATCCGATCGCTCCCACCCTTACACCGGAATTTCAGGAGCCACCGACGGTTGGTAACATCGCGGATTTCCCTCCTGACAGATCGGAAGACTAAAATTTAATTACCGATGATGATTACTTTGAGATAAGGACTAATGACTTATGGAAGGCCTTCATATTAAATTTTTATCAATATATTCCTTATTTATGTCATAGTCCTTACCCTCAAAATCAGGATGCAATTAACGGTGTAAAACTCAGCCACGGTAGCGGTGGGAATTGTTCTGCCGTGATAATGCTCAAGATACCAAACGACCCTTATGGGCCCGAGATGGTATTTACGCCGGAGGTGGAGGACATTCTCCTCAATCTCAATCGGCGTTCTGTTCACATGCCATTTTGGGACTGGTGGGCGGTTTATGAGACCATCTTTGCCATACTTCTCGTAGGACTGAAGCCAGCGATTAGAGCCAGTCCGGCCAATCCCAAAATACCGGCATGTCTTTGCTACATGCCTGGTCTCCTCAGCATATCGAAGAATACGTAGTTTGCGTTAAATCTCGCGCTGCTCGTTGTTTATGAACATCTTTTCCCTTCCAAAATTAAGAAGCTAATGAATATGTTTCGCGAGTACCGACATATCTACAGTTTTGAGATTATGTAATATTCTTCTGTGTTTCTCTTCCATCTTCTCTTTCAATCGGTTTATCATTCAATTAATCCCGAACTAATTAACCATTCGGCAACTAAAAGTTTTAAACAATGGGCGGCATCATTAAATGAGTGAAGACGGAGACCTCATCAAGCGAATAGACGCCTTGGAAATTCATATAGCGCATCAGGACAAAACCATCGAAGAACTCAATGACGTTTCAATCAAACAATGGGTGGAAATTAAAACACTGAATGATCGGTTCAATCACCTGAGAAAGAAATTCAGTGAGCTGGACCAAGCGCTTGAAACTCCACCGATCAAGGACGCCCTCCCCCCACACTATTGAGATTGGTATTCATTCCCTATTCATCCATTAGGCAACAAAGTTTCTTTAGATGGGAACCCAGCGCATCGATCTATCGGACACTTGGGTAGAGGTAGGAACCCCTTCTGAAACACCCATTGGTCATAGCGGATACCAGTAAAGTGTGGCCATAGACCCGCTCGACACAGCACTCAGGCATCTCTTCCGGAACCTTCTTCGGATTCATCCGTAGCGACTGGTTCCTAGGTATCTCCGACACTCCGCCCAACACATTGGCGCATTGCTCGCTTCGGGCCCGGTCCATCCTGTGCAGTCGACGCATATGGTGCGCAATAACCGCATGCGTTACAGTCAACGTTAATCTGGCTACCCCTATCCACTCCTTGTCAGGCACAACAAATTCCGAGGATATACCATGGCTCGCGTCCCTGTATTGAAGTCTCCCAACGAACTGGCCGGCGATGCTCGCGACATCGCGGAGAAAATCGTCGATACGCGCAAAGCGCTGGATGGCCCTTTCTCCGTCTGGATGCACGCCCCGGAATGGGCCGAGCGCGTCGCCCATCTGGGGACGATGGTTCGCTGGGAAGGCACGTTGGAACTTCGGACACGTACCCTCGCCGCTCTTGTCGTCGGTCGACACTTCCAGGCGCAGTATGTTTGGGGCATTCAAGGCGTGATTGGCGCAGAGCGGGACGTTCCTCGCTCAACGATCGACGCGATCCGTGACGAACATTCCGAGGGTATTCCGCCGGAAGATCTGCAGATCATCGATTTCACCCGACAACTGGTGCGCGCAAACCGCGTCGACAAGGCCCTCGCGCAAGCGGTCATGAAGCGGCTGGGAGCCGATCAGTATGTGCAATTGACGACCTGCATCGGTTACTACGCGATGCTGGCGATGACGGTGAACGGGGTCGAACTAGAACCAAACCCGGATCACGAAGCCCTGAAGGTCTGAAAGCACGCCTTTGCCGCACGCCGGTTATATTAAAAAACACTTCGCGGCGCGACAACTTGCTCGGGAGCAGAAATTGGCCAAACTTTATTTTACTGAAAAGATTGGATTACTCAGGGCGAAGGCAGCAGTTTCATACTAAGCCGTTGTGTTTTCCGCTGGCGATTGAGGCAACGAAAATTGACGAAATTGCAGACCTATAACGTCGCCAGTTCGTGGCATGGGCCCGAGATGGCGGCGCGCCATGACTGGATACATCAATTTTCCAAAGATGAAGTTTTGGAATTGGAAGCGGCATCCGATGCTGTCGCGAATCGTGACATTATTAAATTAAGCAGAACCGATTTTGAACTGCCCTTGCTTGATCAGTTACTGTCAAAACTCCGCGCGGAAGTCGTGGACGGTCGCGGGTTCACGTTGCTGCGTGGATTACCCGTCCAAGAGTGGCCGCTCATGCGCATCGCTTGCGCCTATTGGGCTATTGGTTCTCGTATTGGCATTCCAGTAAGCCAGAACCGTGTTGGCAATTTACTCGGTCATGTCACGGATGTTGGTGGCGATGCCCATCACCCCAATCAACGAGGCCATCAATCCGCCGATGCCTTGGCCTTTCACACAGATATAGGGGCAGAGATTGTTAGTCTGCTTTGCCTAAAAAAGGCGCGCTCGGGAGGGGAATCCGCTCTGGTTAGCGCCGCGGCTGTGTGGAACGAGTTGGTCGCCGAGAGACCGGATTTGGCGGAGGAGTTAACCCGCCCCTCTTACTTTGACCGCCGAAATGAGGTCGTGGATGGCCAAGACCCTTGGTACAAGATGCCGGTATTTTCCCCCATCAATGGGCACGTCGTCGCCAGCTTTACCCCTGAATTCATCCGCAGCGCCCAACGCTTTGAGGACGTGCCTCGTATGACGGCTCGTCAAAGTGAGGCGCTGGATATGGTCAAAGCACTTGCTAACAATCCCCGCTTCAAACTCGGAATGGACTTTCAGCCCGGCGATATACAGTTCGTGAACAATTTGGTGTTGCTCCACAGCCGGACAGAATATGAAGATTGGCCGCAAGCGGAACGCAGGCGGCATCTATTGCGCCTTTGGCTTAGCGTGCCTGACGGATGGCCAATTCCGGATGCCTTTCATGCGCGCTACGGCACTGATCCTCTCACAGGTCGACCGCAAGGCATAAATTTGCCGCAAGGCGTTACACTTAATGCGCCCCTGACACCGCCGGTATTGCGCACCTAGTTGGTTGTTGAAATGAGTAAGATTCAATGGGAAAGCATCGTATATGACTGTGTCTGTTGATACTGCCGTCGCGCGAATGATAGCGTCACGGAAGAGTGGGCAAAAAATCGCTCCTTTATCGGACGAAGGTGATCTGTCGATTGAGGATGGATACACTATTCAAGGCGCTTTTAGAGCCAAATTAATTAGCCAAGGAAAAAAACCAATTGGCTGGAAACTGGCCGCGACTGGGCCAGTGGGCCGCGAGCTACTCGGCGTGCCTGAGCCGATCTTCGGCTTCTTATTTCCGGAGTCCTACGGCAATGGCGCAAAGGTTTCCGACGCCGGATTTGTCGAGCTTCATGTAGAGGCGGAGATCGCTTTTCGATTGGCGCACGAGCTGGCCGGACCCAACGTGGATGCAACCGCGTCAAAACGCGCGATCGATTGTGTTATGCCGGCGTTTGAGCTCGCCGACTTGTCCTTTACAAGCATGCCCCCTCCCGCCGATATGATCGCCAATGGTGCGCTGGGGGCCGCCGTACTGCTTGGCGAACCCATCGCGCTTGCTGACGATTTGGACCTGTCCCAAGAAACCATAATCTTCGAGCAGAACGGCCAGATAGTCAGCACAACACAAGGCAAGGACATCATGGGCAATCCGCTAAACGCGCTCGCATGGCTTGCTAACCAACTGGCTGATAGAGGTGAACACCTACAGCCTGGCGATATTGTCATGACTGGTGGTGTCTCGAAGTTAATCCGGCCTAATGTCGGGGATGCGTTAAGCGCGAACTTCTCACGACTGGGGAAGGTTTACATGACTATTGCCAAGTAAACAGGCCCAATACGGACTTTCACGGAACATGCGGTTCGCCCCTCCCTATCCGAAGACAAATTAAGAATTAAACGCCCTGATGATTAACCGACCGACCACGATCGACCCCATTCTCGCCAGCGCGGCCAAACGTTGGCCGGAACGGCCTTTCATTCATTTCGAAGGTCAGTCTTATTCCTATGGCGCGGTGATGGCCGACGTCGACAGGATGGCGCGTGGGTTAATCGCTCTCGAGGTGCGATCGGGCAACCGAGTAGCGCTTTGGATGTCGAATCGGATCGAGTGGATCATTGCTCAATTCGCGGTGACGCGCCTTGGCGCCGTCTTGGTGCCGTTGAACACTCGGCTACGCAGTGTCGATATCTCACACATGTTGCGGGATTCCGGGAGCGTGGCTCTGATCACGCAACATAGCGCGGACGGGTTCAACTATATCGACGTGGTCCGGGAAGTCTTAAAGGAAGGTGACTGCCCCAGTCTTAAGCGCGTGATCGTCGCTGCGCCAAAGGACGCGCTCGAATCTACTTTCCTGTCCTGGGCGGCGCTAGGTGAAATGGCCGATCATGCCAATACCAATCCAGTACCGGAAACCGACATCAACGCGATGGCGTATATACTCTATACGTCCGGCACGACCGGGCTTCCCAAAGGGGTGATGCTGTCGCATCATAACTTAAACAACTGCTTCAATCTGGCGGCTCAAATGTCAGATGGCGATGTATTCTTCCTCGCTTATCCGCTATTCGCAATTACGGGCTGCCACAACACTATCCTGGCGACAGCGCTTGTCGGCGGTACGGTGGTGCTCCAAGAACGCTTCGATCCCGATGAAGCGGTCACGTTGATCGAAGAATACCGGTGCACGTGGATCGGTGGGCATATCACCGCCATCGAACAGTTGGTGAGCTGCTCCACATTCGCGCCAGAGCGGGTCGCCAATCTGCAATGCGGTCGCATTTTCCCACGCCGACCACAGCACCTGCCGTTATTACGTAAACTCGGTCTCAACTCCGCCATGAGCGGATTTGGCCTAACTGAATCGTCGGGGCCGCTCGTCAACAATAGCGGCTTGGACGAAGAGACCGTCTCCACCGAAGGACGGCCCTGGCCCGGCAACGAAATCCAGATTCGCGACCCGGAGGGAGCTGTCCTGCCGACCGGCGAAGACGGCATCATTTTTGCCAAGAGCCCGCAAATCATGTTGGGCTATTTCAATAACCCGGAAGCGACCACACGCACGTTGGTGGACGGCGGCTGGCTGCGGACCGGCGATATGGGCCGGCTTGATGCGGACGGCAACCTCACCTTCATCAGTCGTTACGACGATGTCTACAAATGTATGGGATTCAATGTTGCGGGCGACGAGGTCGAAGCCTTTCTAATCGATCACCCCAGTATCACGGAAGTCGCCGTCATCGGCGTCCCAGATGATCGTAAGGGCGCTGTTGGGGCGGCCTTCCTGATCCTCGAGCCGGGCGCGGTTGTCTCCTTGGAGGACGTGGTCGAGTTTTGCAAAGGCCGTATCGCATCCTACAAGACGCCGGGTCATGTCATCTGTGTGTCGGTATTTCCCCGCACCGCAATGGGCAAGGTGCGCAAGCGCGAACTGAGAGAGATGCATTTCGCGGAAGCCTAAAACCGCAGTGCCACGAAAATTTGACGGGCTTTGAAACTACGGATCGATCCGGTGCTTCCAGGCGTATGTTTGGCTGCCTCGGCATCGCTCCAGCGCCTGCAAAATCTGTTGCCGTGTCTCGCCAGGCGCAATGACGTCGTCGATGAGCCCCAGGCCCGCCGCGGCATAGGCACTCGATTCGATTTCGATCCGCTTACGAATGTCATCCCGAGCCTGCGTCGGGTCTTCCGCCTTAGCAATCTCCCGGCCATGTAGCAATTCTATTCCGGCCTCCGGCCCCATGACATCGAAGCGAGCCTTCGGCCAGGCCACCAGCAAGTCAGGTTCGACGGCCCGACCGCCAAGCGCGATATAAGCGAGGCCAATCGCCTTTCGCAGCACCACCGTTACCAGCGGCACGCTAGCGCCCATAATCGAATTCAACAGTCGACCGGTGAGGCTTACCATACGTTGGCGCTCGATGTCCGGGCCGACGAGAAATCCCGGGCAATCCATCAATGAAATGACCGGGATGTGAAAGGCATCGCAGAGATCGATGAACTGGCGCGCCTTCCCCGCTCCCTTCTCGTCGATAGTGCCGGCCTGACGCATCGGTTGATTGGCGAGAATACCGACGGGATAGCCGTCCATTCGAGCAAAGGCAGTGATCAGGCTCCGCGCGTAATCGCGCTTCAGTTCGAAATAGCTGCCACCATCCACCAGCAATTCGATGAGCTTGTGCATGTCGTAGGCGCGGCGATGGTTATCGGGGACGAGCGCTTCGATGGCCGCCTGCCCGTTCTCCGAATCGACAGGTGCGGCGACCGAAGCCACGCGCGGCGGCGCCTCGTTACAGCTCGACGGGAGGTAGGAGAGAAACGTCCGGATCGACGCCATGCACTCCGCTTCCGTTTCCGCAAGGAAGCCCGCTTGCCCGGTTTCCTTCGCGGATAATTCGCCGCCGCCGATCTCCTCGGTCGTCGCATCGAGACCAATCCCGACTTTCACGACCGGCGGCCCTGACATGCCGAGAAATCCCGTGCCCGCCACAATCGGCACGAAATCCGACTGCGCGGCGGTAAAGGATGGCCCACCGAAACAAGGGCCGAGCGCCGCGCCAACCTGGGGCACCCGCCCCGACATTTTAAAATGATCGCCGAACCGATAGCCGAGCCCCGCCGCCGTGGCACCGTATGTCTCTTGGACGCGGGCCGCACCTGCTTCCATCAAGGCAATAAAAGGTTTTCCGTGCCGCAATGCGAGATCGCGCACCCGCTTATTCTTCACTTCAGCGACGCGCCCCCGCGTTCCCGCGAACACAGTCCCGTCGTCAGCGGTGACGTAGACGTCCCTGCCGTCAATCTTGCCAGAACCCGCCAGCATCCCATCCGCAGGTGTGCGCTCCTTTAGATCGTCGTTCTGGCTATGGGCGAGCATACCGATTTCAACGAAGGAGTCCGGATCAAGAAGCCGATTGAGCCGCTCGCGAGCGGTTAGTTTGCCGCGCGCATGGATTTTCTCGACGCTTTCGGGACCGCCCATTTGCGCGGCACGACGGCGACGTTCGTCCAGCGTCTCTTGTGGAGCCTTTTCCATGGTGATTATTCCTTACGTATGGGGTCACCGATGCTCAGACCATTATTCGCCGTCGCGGCGGAAGGTCAGGACCAGCACATCGCGATACCCTTCGCGTTCGGGTGCAAGCCGCGAGATCGGCGTCACGCCGTGGCGCATGCGTGTATCATTGAGAAACACGGTGTCGAGCGGTTCAGTCAGTGTGAATTTATTCACGGATTTGCTCGCATTGTCGAAAATTTCCGTCGTGCCGCTTTGTACATTCTCCCGCTTGATCAGCATGACGCAGACCCAATCCACGCCGTCACGATGCATCCCTTCAGGGGTCGGACGCCCCACACCCTCGGTCATTGCCTCGATCCGGAATTGATGCATTTCGGCATGCCAAGGCCATCTAGCATCCGCCGCCGGAGCGGCGCTCGCGAACGCCCAGCGACAGACATCGAACAATGTCCGCAAGAACAGATGATCGGCGTTCTCGTTTAGGACCGGCTCGAACCAGCGTTCGATATCGCCGTTCAACGTATTATAGTCTCGGCTTTGATAATGCGGTTGATGCGGTTTGCGTGCGATGGTGTCTGCTGACATATCGAAAGCGGCAAACCTCCGGCGACGGTACCGGCCCCCATCCGCCATGAAGCGGTCGAGGCCAAGATCGCCCCAACTAGAGGCAAATCGTTTCCACTCCGCCATCGACCCGAGCCCACGCATCGCCTCCGCCATCTGTGCACCGGGTGCGAAGGCGTAGCCAGCTTGTTTGATGTCGTCACCGATACCGGGAAACGCGTTTGGAATCGTCCCGGACGTACTCGCGGTGGAAAGGGAAGGGTGCTGCAATTCGGTTCCTTGCGTCGCGACTGCGACGATACTCATCCTAGTTCACCTTCATAACGGCGCTTTGAAAAGGTCCAAAATTTGTTTTTTCGCGGGACCACCGACTTGGGCGAGTATTCTCACCGCGCGTGCCATTTTGTCTGAATTTTAATTTTAAATGCACGGACGAATAGTCCACTTTCACATTCCATCAATCTGCTCCGGGCCACACAGAGGCTTATGTCCCTTTCGTATTACGACCTCATCAATAGTTTTCACACCAAGGAAAGACGCTCCTACAACCAAGCGAATGTCCAATTGTACGCGGTCGGCGTCGGGTTGGGCATGGACCCGCTGGACGAAGATCAATTGGCGTTTCTCCAAGACGAGAACCTCACTGTTCTGCCGTCCTTCGCGACGGTCGCGGCATGAGATGTTGCGCATACGCGGGAACTGGGGATGGCATGGGCGAAACTCATTCATGTCTCGCAACGGCTCACTCTCAGCGTGCCGTTACCACCAGCGGCGCAAACCATCGTTTCAATGCGGTGCAAGGCCGCGTTCGACAAACCGGACAGGAACGCGACTCTGTTGGTCAACGAAGCTCGGATGGTAAATGCCGTGGACGGCACTGAATTAGCGCTGCTGGAGAATACCTATCTGGCGCGGGATTTCCGCATTGCCGACGCGCCCACGGGAAAGCCCGTCGGCTTACCGGCACCGCCGCCGCGCGGGCCAGACCTGGAAGTGGAGATATACACATCGCCCCAGGCCGCTCTGATCTATCGTCTATTGGGCGGCCGCGCGCCCATTCATATCGATCCGCGGGTTGCCCGATCCGAAGGGTTTTTGGGGCCGATCATGCACGGACTAAGCACCTTCGGTCATATCTGTCATGCTATCTTGCAAGGGGCTTGCGACTACCAAACGGATCGGCTGCGCACCCTCGCCGCCGATTTCCAGGCGCCTGTATATCCCGGCGAAACACTGTCGACGCCGCTCTGGATCGACGGAGGGACGGTCCATTTTGAAACACGTGTCCTGGAGCGCGACGTGATCGTTATCGCGAACGGATTGGCAATCAGAGGGTGACGGCGCGTTCCATCGTGCAATGCGTCTCAATTTCACTTATCACGGTGAAACCAAGCCGCTCGTAGAACGCCTTCGCGCGTGGGTTCACCTTCATCACCCGCAGCCGAACCGGCAGACCTCGGCTCTCCGCCTCGGAGATGATCAATGCCATGCAACGTGCGCCGATCCCGTCCCCCTGGTGTTCGGGCGCCAGGAATAATTGATTAACCTTCACGCAGGCACGTTCGACCGTCAGCGACATGATCCCGCGCGCCGTGCCGTCCACGGTAATGACACGATAATCGTGGCGGGCAAAATTGTGCCGGTGTTGTTGGCGCTGCACGACTTCGTTCCAGCCCAGGCTTTGCTCCACATAGGGGCGGAACGCAACAATCTTTATGTCGAAGGCGAAATCGCTGTCGTCGACGGTCGCGCGCTTTAACGACAGATCGCCGCCCGGCTCCGTGAGAATGGATTTAACGCGTCGGATCGCCGACATCACCACCCTCCCCAACGTGCGCGATATCGCCAACAACGCGGACCCGCGCGCGCACTGCGTTGCCCGGCAGATAGGCGAGCGGCAAGTCCTCCGCATCAACAACCTTCAGGGTCTCCGCATCAGCCCCGGCCGCGACCGCCCGAGCGCGGGCCATCTCCTCGGCTTGCTGCAAAAGCTCGTCCCGATCCATATCACGGAAGACGTGATCGACCTCGCCGCTGACCTGCGCCATGGCCGCGCCGACTGCGTTGGCGACACCATGGTGCGGGACGTGTCGGATATCCGAAATCCCAGCCATCGTTTCTGGCGTCAAAATGGAGCCACCGCCAACCGCGAGTAGCGGCTCCCCCGCTGCACTGGTTTTCATCCGGTCCACCGCCTCGCATAGACGCCGCTCAACCCAGCTCATCGCATCGCGCACCGTCGCTGCGGAGAGATCGCGCACCCGGTCGCGGTCACCTATATCGGCTCGCCCGGCGGCGACCGCCACATCGGTCAGTGTCAACGTCTCACCGCCAAAGACCAAAGCCTCCTTGCGCAGCCGATGCCCTACGCTGCGCGGCCCAACTTCCAGGGTCGACGGGTCGACAATGGTGCCGCCGCCAATGCCGATCGAGAGCAGGTCCGGCATGCGGAATAAGGTGCGCACACCGCCGATCTCGACGACGTTGTTGGCCTCTCTTGGGAAGCCCGCGACGAGGCAGCCGATATCGCTGGTGGTACCACCAATATCCAAGACCATGGCATCATCGATCCCGGAGAGAAAAGCTGCGCCTCGCATGCTATTGGTGGGCCCCGACGCGAAGCTGAAGACGGGCTCGCGCCGCGCGATATCGACGGCGGCGACCGTGCCGTCGTTTTGGGTGATGTAGAGTGGGGCCGTAATGCCGCTCTCGGCCAGCGCGCGCTCGAAGGAGGACACGGTCTGCGCCGCCAAGTCGGCTAGGCTAGCGTTCAACAGCGTCACATTCTCGCGCTCCAACAGACCAATCCGGCCGAGACGGCTGGAAAGCGTCACGCGCAGGTCCGGATGCTCACCCCGCAAGATATTCGCCGCGCGTTCTTCAAGCCCAGCGGTGAGCGGCGAGAAGACCGAGGTCACCGCCGCCGCATCGACACCATCAGCGCGCATCCGCCGCCCTGCCTCCGCAATGGCTTGCTCATCAAGGGGGACGAGCGGACGGCCGTCATATTCATGTCCGCCCGCTACCAGATAAGCGCCCCCATCGGCACAGGCTGCCAGGTCTTCTGGCCAATCCACCATCGGGCGCAAGCTCAACCCAGACGGAAGGCAAATCCGCAACGCCGCCGCGCGGTTCAAATCGCGCCGCTGCAAGACCGCGTTGACGAAATGCGTGGTGCCGATCATCACCGCCTCAATGCTACTGGCCGACACATCCAGCTCCGCGAGCAAGGCTTGCAGCGCCGCCTGAACACCGCCGGTCACGTCCTCGGTCGTCGGCGTCTTAACCGCGCCCAGCACGGCGGCACCGTCGAGCATCACTGCGTCGGTATTGGTACCACCGACATCGATGCCGATGCGGCTCATGACGGGACGACCGGAAAGACGGAGCGAAACTCCAGATCGAATCCGAAGGCGCGCGGGCCGACATTCTCCAAGCCTTCCGAGGTCAGGAATATCGGCGGGCTCGGCAGCGCCAAGACGCTGACCCGTTGGCCGTAGCGGATCACGTCGGTGCCGATCCCGTCGCCGCTGACACTATCGACGACGCAGATCAGGTCCGGGGTCATGACAATGGGTTCCTCGCCGCGATATCCCATGGAAAACTCATTCTGGAAATGCACGGTGAAGCGGCTGCCAGCATCCGTGCCCAGCCCCTCGATAGCGGCTTGGCCGCGCAAAAACCCCTCGGTCGCGCGGCGCGCCACGTCCACGACCTTTCCATCGAAAAGACGCACGCCATCGGCACTGTCAACTATGGCGTCGACCGGATCGTCGTGCCGCTCTCGCGCCGCCATCACCGCGCGGCCCAAATCGATGGCCTTGGTCGTGGTATAGAGAATGCCGTGATCCTTCACCTCCCGCCCGCTACGGGGCGCCTTGCAGGTGGCGGCAATGGAGCCAACCTCAGTGCAGGCCTTACGGCTGATCCGCTCCATCCATTTCCAACTCTCAGCGCGTGGGATGATCACCTCGTTGTCGCGAATATCGGCGAGCGCCAGCGGATAACATTGCAGCCCAGCAACCGCGACGCTGGTCATCTGCGCTTCCGGATAGGCCCGGCCCATGGTGTCCGCATCGACCACGGGATAGCCGGTCACGGCGGCGACCATCAAAGGATGCACCCCGTTGCCGCCACCTATCTCCAGCGACATCACCGCATCGAATGTCCGTCCGAGATAGCGCTCCATGGTGCGCATCGGCTTGGTTGCGAAGGCGGGATCGGCGAGCCGCTCCTGTCCGACCAAGGGTGCCCCCATGTTGGAGAGCACGGCCACCAACGCGTCATCGGCGAGGCTCATCGGGTCGATCAAGGTAACCTCGTGCCCGGCGCGGTATAGCTCCCGCATATTGAGCAAGCGATGATACGGCGTCCCTCCACCGCCAGTGCCGAGGATCCAGGCCCCCAGTGCAAGCGCTTCGATATCGTCGATGGTGAGGCTGCGCGGGTACACGGCGGCTCCGCTGTTGGATCGAGATTGCAAAGACATGATAGCGGGCGGCAGCGTTCCGTCCAATGCGGTGGGGCTCACACCTCATCCCCTTGCCCCTCTCCTCCTGAAACCGACATCCCTATTCACAATCGAAACATTGGAGATTTGCCATGGCTTGGACGCGGATGGTGCTTGAAATCGGCATGGGGACCGATATCAGAGGGACGGAGCCGACCAAGGCAGCTGTGCGCGCGTTGCGGGATGCGCTTTGGCACAACTCGCTGAGCATCGCTAATGCTATTGGGCAGGATACGGATTCCATGCGCGTCGAGGTGAAGATCGGCGTGCCGGACCCGGAGAAGGTCGACACACAACAAGTTCTGGACGTGCTGCCGCACGGCACCGGCACCTGCGAGGTGGTCGAGGGTGGGCTCAAAATTCCCAATGACGCCGGGACCGACAACACCCTGATGGCCCATGCGGCCGCGGTCGTCTATCTCGATCTGCCGGAGGGAGCATAATTATGGCCTTACACCGCGCGATACTCGAAATGGGTGCCGGCAATGATCTGCATGGTGGCGATTATACCAAGGCGGCGCTGCGCGCCGTGCAGGACGCGCTGCACCACTCGTCACTCTCCTTTATCAGAGCACTCGGCATCGACAAGGACACACTGCAAGTTGACGTTACTATTGGTGTGCAAAAACCGAGTGAGGTCGACACCGATCGGGTGGCGGAAAGCCTGCCGGTCGGCAAGGTCACCGTGCGCGCGGTCATGGGCGGGCTCGACGTGGTCGACGCGGGCGACGGAGATACGGCGGTAATCGCCAGCGCCGCCGTCGAAGTACAGATCGAGCGATAGCGGCGGTTTTCGTTTTCTCGAGCGCGACCTAACTCCCTGTACAACAATGATGGGGAGAAGCGGCGTGGCAACATTCTTACTGGTTCACGGTTCATTTCAGGGCGGCTGGATTTGGCAGCCAACGGCGAACGCGTTGCGCGCCGCCGGACACACGGTCTACGCGCCGACAATGGAAGGCTGCGGCGAGCGCGTGCATGCGCTGCGCGCCGGTATCACGGTGACGGGCGCTGCCGAGGAACTCTCAGAATTACTGCGCCATGAGGATTTAAACGACGTCGTCTTGGTAGGCACCAGTTCCGGCGGCATGATTGCGGCGAAGATGGCCGAGCTGGCTAAGGCCCGCATTGGCCGCCTCATCTTCGTCGACGCCCTCGTCCCGCAAGTGGGTGAAAGCACCAAGGACATCGTGCAGCGTGGAGACGCCGACCCATACGAGATGTCAGAGTTCGCACGCGGGCCGACGCGAAATGACCTGGCGAACCGTCTCTTCGGCGAGCTCGAAGGCGCGCAGAAGGACTGGGCGTTGGAGCGCGCCACGCCGCACCCGAACGGATTGTCAGACGTGAGTGCCGACGAATTGAGAGCGTTCTGGGCCAACGAGTGGCCGAACAGCGCGGTGATTTACTGCGTCCACAGCGAGAACCCACCCGAGCCGCATCAACGCCGCACGGCGGACGGCCTCAAGGCGAAATGGATTGAGATGGATGCGGGACACTACCCCATGCTGACGCATGGCGAGGAATTGGCTCGAATTTTGGCCGACTGAGACTCTAAATAGAGGGAGGATATTAAGAATGGCGACTGAACCGGCATCGACCGTCCTATCAAAATACAAGGTACTCGATCTCACCCGGGCCCGCGCTGGGCCCACCGCCGTGAAGCAGCTTGCGGATTGGGGCGCTTCGGTTATCAAGATTGAAATGCCGGAGACCGGTGGTCCTTCAGACTTCGCGGCGCGCCATAGTCCGGATTTTCAAAATTTACACCGCAACAAACGCTCGCTGACGCTCAATTTAAAAAGCGAAGAAGGTGTCGCCATCTTCAAGAAGCTGGCGGCGGAGGCGGACGTCATTATTGAGAATTACCGACCGGATGTGAAAAACCGGTTGGGCATCGATTATGAGACGATCAAGGTGATTAATCCCCGCATCGTCTATGGCAGCATCTCGGGTTTCGGCCAAAGCGGCCCGTATGTGAACCGCCCCGGTGTCGATCCGATCATTCAAGGCATGGGCGGCCATATGTGGGTGACGGGAGAGCCCGGACGAGGCCCAATGCGATCGGGTGCCGCGATTTCCGACGTCACGGCGGGGCTGTTACTTGCGAATGGTGTGTGCATGGCATTATTGGAACGGGAAGAGTCCGGCGAAGGTCAGTGGGTCGACACCTCGCTGATCGAAGCGATGATCTTCCTGCTCGATTTCCAAGCTGCGCGGTGGACGATGAAACAGGAATTGCCAGGGCAAGTAGGTAACCATCACCCGACCCATTCGCCGATGGGTGTGTTCAAATCATCCGACGGGTATTTCACCATCGCGCCAACGCCTGGCATGTGGATCAAGTTCTGCGAGGCCATCAGCCGCGTCGATTTGATTGAGCATCCGGACTATGCGAAGGCCGGGGACCGTGCGAAAAACCGCACGGCCCTAAACGCCGAAATCGATTCCGCGACGTCGCAAAAGGAATCGGCGGAATGGATCCAGACCATGAACGAGGCCGGTGTGCCCTGCGGACCGATCTACACGTTGGCGGAAACCTTCGCCGACCCGCAAGTCCAACACCAAGGCATCGCGCAAACGGTAGAATCTGAGAAGCTGGGCCCACTCACCTTGATCGGCCAAGCAATTCATATGAGCCGATCGAGCAACAAACTGGTCACGGCGACCGCCGAATGCGGTGCCCATACGGATGAAATCCTCACTGAGCTTGGCTACGGCGCGAACGAAGTCTCTGGATTGAAAAAAGCAGGTGTGGTGTAGCACACACCGACAAAGAAAACGCCCCGCCGGGAAATCCTGTGCGGGGCGCTCTTGAATTTCGAAGCGTTTCTAGCCGTCGAGCTTAAGATTCTCCGCCGAAGACTTGCCGTTGCGGCCCGGCTCAAGGTCGTAAGAAACCTTCTGGCCTTCGTTGAGGCCGTTCAGGCCCGCACGCTCAACAGCAGAGATGTGAACGAACGCATCCTTGCCGCCATCATCGGGCTCGATGAAGCCAAAACCCTTAGTCGGGTTAAACCATTTCACAGTACCAGTCGCCATAGTCCTTACCTCTAACAGTGTAAATCCTTCATGCCGCAGCACCTTCAAATTGCGGCGTTTCAACGTCCACAATGTCAGGGGTAGCCAAGCGAACCCTAGCCGGGTCTTTAGTCATCTCTAACAAACTGCGAAACGCATCGAGTTACTTTACACCTTGAAACGAAATAATTTCAAGGTTAACGGAGGCTAAAAACCTAGTCTCGGCTCGTGTCACACTCTAGTCCTCATGCATGATAACGGTTCCATCCGCCGGATTCACGGTGACTCGATCCCCAGTTTTAATAGCCTCTGTGATGTCTTCCTCGAACCTGTCGATCATCGGAAAATCTGCATGGGCGGCCCCCTGCGCCATGATCGGATTGGCGTAGTTCAGCAATAACGCCTTCGGAATGACACCAGTTTCCTTCATCGCACGCAGCATCCAGGCTGTCGCCACGCCGCCCTTTGCGATGTTAAGCACCAATATTTTGCCGTCGTAATTCTGCCCGAAGAGTTGATGTGTAGGCCGCGAAAACGTGCCGTTGATGCGGTCGAGATCGTATCGCGCGCTGAAGTTGTCGTGTGCGACCAGCGCTTCGCCGGACACGGTTCCGCCTATACCCACATGGCCCTTGATAATCCGCTCGCTCATCAAACAATCCTTCCCTGGCAGGCCGATTCCACACAATTTTCCATGGAACGGAGGATCGGCTCATAACCGTAGCCGCCTAGGATGTTCACGATCTTCGCCGAATTGCTCATCAAGCGCCGCCAGCCATTCGCTTCACCAATTTCCCGAGCGTGCATGTTGTAGAAACACACACCTTCTAAAACAATTCCTCCGGCGCCCTCGATCCGCTTGGTGATGTCCAACCGATCGCAAGATTCTTTCACCGCCGGCGCGGTACAGGCGATCAGGGTCACATTTGCGTCTACCGTCCTGCCGTCCAGCAAATGCCCTAAGCGGCGCATCTCATTGAGAGACAGTTGCGGCGCGGCAAAGACCACCACGTGCAGTTCATCATCATCCGGTAGATAGGTTTGGTAAAAACCGTCTACCGCCGCTCGATCCAGTTGCCTCGCCGCCGGTAGTAGCCCATCGAATGCATCATCAAGGGTGCGCGCCTCCGGTGTCACGCCGACCATATGGAAGAGCGGCGTCGAGCCGAAGGAGGCGAGCGCCGCGCCAAAATGCTTCAAATCATCGGAGCTTGGCGAGCCATCGATACCGGAGATCACCGGTACTTCCCAATAAGATTGCATTTCGCGCCCAATCAACCCGCCGAGTGCTCCCCAATCGCTATAACTTTCAGGCTGAAATTTTGTCTCGAACAAGGTCGTTCCCCGCCGGCACTCCTCAAGATGAAATCCGTATCGCGGCGTCCGTCCGGTAAGAGCCGCAGCCAAGGCGGATGGTCCACCCTCGAAATTCGTGCGCGCGCCCAGTACGCTGTTCGTGTAAATGCTCGATCCGGTATCGCCGAAAGCCACATGCTCGCCAAAAACCGGCGGCATGAAGACCTGATAATTGATACAAGTGTCAGTCATCATCACATCAAGTGCGCGGAACGCATCGATGGCGCGGCGCTCCAATCCGAGGAACCGATCATCATGCTTGATACGCTGATAGGCGTTGAAATCTGCACCACGCGGATCGGTCACGGTCGGAACCCGGACGCGCCGGTCGGCCTCCGGATATTCCGCCATATCCTCCAGGAATCGCACCCCCGCCTCGCCGAGCGCTTCGGTGTCCGCCATGATATGGACGTGGCCGATCTCAACCATATCCTCGGCGTCGAAAAACTGTCCGACCTTGAGCTGATGTTCTAGCGACAAGCGGCGCGGCGCGCCCATCGCTCCCGCCAACATTTGCTGTTCGATTTCGTTGAGTTTCATACTATGTCCCGTCTGGTATTCCGCCGACCGATGGTATGCTTGATTATAGGGGGAGAATTCGAATTGGAAACGCGGCAACTGGCTGGATTATGGCCGGTCAGCGCCCTGACCTTGGGTGGTGGCGGAGTTGGTCAATTGTGGGGTGAGACGACGCGGGACGAATGTGTCGCCGCAGTCCGCGCCGCCATGGATTCGGGAATCACGCTGCTCGACATGGCGCCGCGCTACGGCGACGGCGAAGCGGAGTTGGTAATCGGCGAAGCTTTTGACGGCAAACTGCCGGACGGCGTCCGAGTGACTACGAAACATCGTTTGGGCACACCCGCCCCGGGCGAGGTCGAGGACAAATTGATCTCCAGCCTGGAAGATAGCTTAGAGCGGATGCGCCTTGACCGCGTCGATCTATTTTTCCTGCATTCGAACATCATTCCAGACGACTATGACGCCAGCGCCTACACGGACCGCCCCGCCACCCGTTGGAAGATTTACGCGGAGCAGTTCGTGCCTGCCTGCGAAAAACTGCAAGCACAGGGCCGCATCGGTGCCTGGGGTATTACCGGCATCGGTATCCCCACTTGTATCTTGGAGGCGCTCGACCAAGACCAAAAGCCTGCGGCCGTGCAATGTATCACCAACTTGCTCGACTCGCCGGGCGACCTGCAATATTTCGATGGGCCAAGCCGGGCGCGCGACATCATCGCTAAAACAAATAACGCAGGTGCCGGTGTGCTCGGTATCCGACCGGTGCAAGGAGGTGCCTTGACCGACGCCATCGACCGCGATCTACCATCGGGCCACGGCGTGGTGAAGGATTACGAAAAAGCAGCAGCATTCCGCGCCCTTGCATCTGAATTGGGCGCCAGCCCCGCCGCTCTCGCCCACCGTTACGCGCTGGCGATGGAGGGTGTGGACACGGTGGTGCTCGGCTGTAAGAACCGAGCGGAACTCAACGAATGTATCGTAGCGGAAGCCGCCGGCCCCTTGAACAAAGAGACAATCGCCCGGATCGACGCATCCGCGAGCGGCACCTAACAAACCTCTCTAATTAGGAGATCGAAATGCCTGACTTACTCGTAGATATTACCGACGGTGTCGGCACGCTGACGATGAACCGCCAGGATGCACGCAATGCCCTGTCGTTGGAGATGCGGAGCGGCATGCACGAGTTTCTTGATAAATATGAGTTCGATGACAGCGTCCGATGCGTCGTCATCAGGGGTGCGGGCGATCATTTTATGGCAGGCGGTGACGTTAAATCCTTCGCCAGCATGGCAAAGGAAAAATCATCGGAGGAAATGCGAACACACTTCCTACATCGCATCCATAATCTGCACGGCTTCATTTCCGCTATGCGACGCTTCCCAAAGCCGATCATCGCATCCACGCGCGGTGCGGTTGCCGGAGCGGGCGTCAGCCTCGCTGCCGCCTGCGATCTTATTATCGCCTCGGACGACTCATTCTACACCCTCGCCTATTGCCATATCGGCATCAGCCCAGACGGCGGCTCCACCTATGCGTTGCCCCGCATGGTGGGAGTGAAGAAAGCCATGGAGATGGTACTTCTGGGCGACCGCATCGATGCCGAAGCCATGGCAGCAGCGGGTCTTGTCAACAAAGTCGTGCCGGCCGCTTCCTTAGATGAGGAAACGAATAAACTGGCGGGACGCCTCGCCAAGGGCCCGACCCGCGCATACGGTCACGCCAAACGACTGATGTATGCGTCGATCAACAATCAGCTCGAGCATCAACTGCAATTGGAAGCCGAAGCCTTTGCGGACAGTGCCGGAGGTGCCGATTTCAAGGAAGGTGTCACTGCGTTCGTGGAGAAACGCAAAGCTGTGTTCACGGGAAAATGACCATACGCGTCGGCATTAATGGTTTCGGGCGCATAGGCCGATTGGTCCTCCGAGCCGCTTGGAACTTCAACCCGCGCGATGCCAACAGTCTGTCGAAACCGAGCGGCGTTTGGGGGGACGGCCCTATTGAGATCGTCCATATCAACGAACTCACGGGAGATGCAGAAGTCGCCGCACATCTGTTAAAATTTGACAGCGTGCACGGCACATGGCCGGTCGACGTCTCGGCGACAAAAACAGCACTTCAAATTGGCGAGCGAGTGGTCAACTATTCCAATCAATCAACGCCGGGCGCGGTGGATTGGAAAGCGCTTGGTGTCGACATTGTCTTGGAATGCACCGGCACGTTCAAATCGATGGAGGATCTGGCACCCTACTTCACGAACGACGTACGCAAGGTCATCGTCGCGGCACCGGTAAAGGAGCCCGAAGTGCTGAACGTCGTCATGGGTGTGAACGATCATCTCTACGACCCGCTCCGACACGACGTGCTGACCGCCGCCAGCTGCACCACCAATTGCCTGGCTCCTGTCGTGAAAGTCATCCACGAGGAGATCGGCATCAAACACGGTGCGATCACGACGATCCATGACGTGACCAACACGCAAGTGGTTGTCGACGCACCCCACAAGGATTTACGCCGGGCCAGATCGGTGCTGATGAACTTGATCCCGACTTCGACCGGCTCCGCGACCGCCATCGGCATCATCTATCCAGAATTGCAGGGCAAGCTGAACGGCTTGGCGGTCCGCGTACCGTTGCTCAACGCCTCGATCACCGATTGCGTCTTTGAGGTCGCGCGCGAGACGGGTGCGGAGGAAGTCAATGCCCTTTTCGAAACCGCCGCCGCAGGCCCGCTTGCAGGTATACTCGGATATGAAGACCGTCCGTTGGTCTCGAGCGATTTCGTGAACGATACCCGCTCCTCCATCGTCGACAGCCTCTCCACCATGGTGGTCGACGGCTCGCAACTAAAAGTATTGGCGTGGTACGATAACGAATACGGCTATGTATGCCGCATGGCCGAACTGGCCGGGAAAGTCGCCGCCAGCCTCGAAGGGTAGCATGCTCGACCTGAGGAACTACGTTGTCGTCACCGCCGCCTATTGGGGTTTTACGCTGACCGATGGCGCGCTGCGGATGATGGTTCTGCTGCACTTTCACACGCTTGGCTACGTGCCATTGGAACTGGCATTCCTGTTTCTGCTCTAGGAATTCTTCGGCGTCGTAACGAACCTCCTGGCAGGATGGATTGGATCGCGGTTCGGCCTCAAGCTCACGCTCTATTGCGGTTTGGGCCTGCAGGTCGGGGCTCTCTATATGCTCTCTACGCTCGACCCGGATTGGGAGAAGGGCTTAGCCGTCGCCTTCGTCGTGGCGGCGCAAGGACTATCCGGCATCGCCAAGGATTTGACCAAGATGAGATCTAAGAGCGCCATAAAGCTGGTCGTGCCCGACGACGAACATTCCGCGTTGTTTAAATGGGTGGCGTTGCTAACCGGATCGAAGAACGCGTTGAAGGGTGCCGGGTTCTTCCTCGGCACGGCGCTCCTCGCCGGGCTCGGTTTCGTTCATGCGTTATCGGCGATGGCGGCCGGTCTATTCGTGATCCTCATTGCGGCCGTGGCTTTGCTGCCCGCCAATTTGGGCAAGACGCAGGCGAAGGTGAAGTTCACTCAAATTCTCTCGAAAAGCCGCGCCATCAATCTGCTCTCCGCCGCGCGTTTCTTCCTGTTCGGCGCCCGCGACGTTTGGTTTGTGGTCGGCGTACCGCTGTTCCTTTATGAGGTGATTGGCTGGAGCTTCACGGAAGTCGGCGCCTTCATGGCAGCCTGGGTGATCGGCTATGGCGGCGTTCAGGCATGGCCCCCCCGGCTCGTGCGTCGTTCAGCCGATGGCCGCTCCAGCGAGACCCGGGCCGCGCAATGGTGGGCGTTCATCCTCGCTGCCCTGCCGATCACCATCGCCGGTCTAGTTGAAGCCAATATAGCACCGGCGGTGACGGTTGTTGTCGGATTGGCGTTGTTCGGAATCTTCTTCGCGATCAATTCCTCACTCCATTCCTATTTGATCTTATCTTTTTCAGATTCCGATAAGGTCGCACTTAATGTGGGCTTTTATTACATGGCGAATGCGGGTGGACGATTGGTCGGCTGTCTGCTGTCCGGCCTCTCCTACCAACTCTGGGGCCTCACTGGCTGTCTGATGACAGCGAGCGCCATGGTACTGATCGCAGGCGCGATCATCATTATACTAGCGGGTGATCAAAGACATACCGAAGTGACCGAGGTTTAAAGGACAGATAAAACCCGATACCCCTTCGCCTGAGTGGGCGTTGCGGCAGACGCCATTTACATCTGCATCCACGTGGGTGAAAAATTCGCTGATACTATTTGGCGGCAGCAGAAGAAGGACGGTTTACTCCTCGAGCGCAAAGTCTTCCGTGAGCTTTATTCGATCCAAGAACAAAACGACCTGCCGCCATGGCCCTTTCTGGTGATGACGCGCTTCACGGGCGACGACGTGCCGGCATTCGCTCTGCTGCACGCCGGCATCGGTCGTCGGGCGGATGTCAATAAGCCGGTCGCGAATGCGTATTTCTCAAACACGACACCCGGCAATCTCTCGGGCCCCGCTGACGTCAAATATAAGATCGAGTATATCGATGTCTTCGGCGCGCATATCGGCGACTATCACAGCGTGATCGAAAACTACGACAGCATCGCCAAGAAGCGCCTGGTGGTCGAAAAATAGATGTACAACTTCATCCCGACCTCGACCGTAAAGACACTAATGGCCGATCCGGGCATGCCATCGTGGAACGTGTTGAACATCCTCAGCTTCGACGACCTGGAAAGTATAAACGCATTCTGGACGTAACCGGGCCGATCTTGCGGGAACTCTATCCAACCAAGGGATTCTCCAACATCTACGGCGCGCTCGTGGGATACCGGGAGAGACGGCGCCATATCATCGCTGACCTTGTGCCGGGTATAATGATAGATTGAGCACCTGACCACCCTTTCCCACCCCGCCCGTAAGCGCATATTATACAATAATGCGCCGCGTCCGCGGTGTAGAGCTATCCCGCAAGGAGAGATCGAATGAAAGGCGGAGAAGCCCTCGTCGAAACATTGATCGCACATGGTGTCAATACCGCATTCACCGTGCCGGGGGAGAGCTTCCTCTATGCGCTGGAGGGCATGCGTAAACGCCCGGACCAAATCCGTGTTGTCTCCGTGCGCCAAGAAGGCGGTGGGGCGTTTATGGCTGAGGCGTTTGGCAAGTTGACTGGCCGACCTGCGGCAGTGTTTGTCAGCCGGGGACCGGGATCGTCAAACGCTGCCATCGGCATCCACACGGCGATGCAGGATTCGACGCCGATGGTGGTCTTCGTCGGCCACGTCAACGCCAAGTCGATGGGCCGCGAATCGTTTCAGGAGATCGACCAGCACGCGTTTTTCGGTGCGGTCGCAAAGGCGGTTCTATCACCGAAGGATACCAACGACATTCCCGGCGTAACGGCGGAGGCGGTGCGCCTGTCGACCGATGGCCGTCCCGGCCCGGTTGTGGTGCAAATCCCACGCGACGTCTCATCTATGGATACTGCTTCCGCAATTCCCGCACCGGCGGCCCGCACGCCACATGAGGCCGACGCCGCGTTGGTCGACAAAGCCGTCGCCATGATCGACAACGCGAAAGCGCCGCTCGTGGTCGCGGGTGAGATGATCTCGAACCAGAACGCTGCCGATGCCTTGACCAAATTCGCCGCCGCCGCTGGCCTTCCGGTGATGAGCGCCTATCGCCGCCTCGATGTGATGCCCAATAGTCACGATTGCTATGCGGGACACCTGGAGATCAACCGGTTCGAGAACCAGCTTGAGGCCATCGATCAATCTGACCTGATCATCGCGATCGGTACTCGCCTTGACGGTATTACCTCTGCCGACGAGACCATGTTCTGCACCGGAAAACCGCTGATCCATGTCTACCCCGAAGCGGATATCCTTGCTCGGTTCGAGAGCGACGTGGCGCTGGACGCCGATATGGAACCGGCTCTGGCCGCGCTGACAGCCAAGCTTTCACCACCAGACACGATGCGAAGTGCACGAATGACACAGCTGCACACTTCCTTCATGGCGTTCTCGCAACCCGGTAATTTCACCGCTTACGGCGATGTAGATTTGGCCCGGGTAATCGACATCATGGATCGCATCGTCGAGCAGGAAACCACCATCGTGACCGATGCGGGGAGCTTTTCGCGCTGGATACACCGCTATCGCCGGTTCGAGAAGCCACACACCAAGGCGGGACCGATGTCAGGTGCCATGGGCTATTCAGTGCCGGGAGCTGTCGGCGCGTGCTTGGCTCGGCCCGACCACGAAGTCGTCGCCTTTGTCGGCGACGGCGGATTTATGATGACGGGCCAAGAGTTGGTCACCGCCGTCGAACAAAAACTGCCGGTGCGCATTATCGTTTGCGACAATTCGGTGCATGGCTCGATCTTGGCCGGACAGGACAAGACCTTTGGGCCCGGCAACGAGATCGCGACTGTACTGCAAAGCCCGGACTTCGCGGGTATCGCCACAGCTTATGGTGCGACGTCATTCACCGTGACTCGAACCGACGATTTCGAAGCGGCCTTCCAAGCGGCTCGTGCCATCGACGGGCCGTCGCTTATTCACCTCATTACCGACCGACGCGATATCGCGCCCTATGGCGAAGGACGAGAGGCCGTGCACTAATGCCTATCAATCGTTTCCCATTATTTTTTTTCAATCGCTGGCAACATGCCGTGGCACAAGAAATCCTCGAAGGCTCCGACGCAGTCGAGATTCGATTTCTGAAGACCGACATGCCGGAGACCGAGACCTGGCCCGCCATCGAGACGGCGCTGGGTTATCAGATCGGCTCCACGCGGGACGAATTGCCGACGCAATATCAGGTCACCTCCGATTTGATCGCGAAAGCACCGAAACTTCTCGGGGTCTGCACCCATGGGGCTGGATATGACACTGTCGATGCGGACGCCTGTACCGAGGCCGGTATTATCGTTTGCAATCAGGCGGGGGAGAACCGCGAAGCGGTCGCGGAACATGCTCTCGGCATGATGCTATCTCTTGGCAAGAATATCTTCAAAGCGGACCGCCGTATGCGCAGCGACCGAGATTGGAACCGCAATCAGTTCATCGGGCAAGATATGTTGGGGAAGACCGTCGGCATCATCGGGCTTGGCCATATTGGCAGCCGGGTGGCGGAACTGTGCGGCCAGTTATTCCGCATGCGGGTCCTGGCATACGACCCCTATCTTTCGCTAGAGGAGTTCAACGCGAAGGGGGCGGAGCCGACGCCGCTCGACGAATTGCTCGCCGAGGCCGACTACGTCACCGTTCACACGCCGCGCAATGAAGAAACCAGAGGCATGCTCGGGACACGGGAATTCAGCCTGATGAAAGAGAGTGCCTATTTCGTCATTACCGCGCGCGGCGGCATCGTCGATGAGACCGCCTTAGCGGATGCTTTGAAGTCAGGCGGGCTCGCCGCTGCTGGTATCGATGTGTTCGCCGTCGAGCCGCCGCCACTCGATGACCCGTTGGTGCAACTCGACAATGTCATACTGACCCCGCATACGGCGGGCGTGACGGAAGACGCGCGGATGAATTGCGCCCGGGGTGCGGCCAGCCAATGGCTGTCACTCGCGGATGGTCAAAGGCCGGAGAGAATCGTCAATCCGGACGCTTGGCCAAAATTCTGCGAACGGTATGCCGAGATCGTCGGCAAACCGATGGCCAAATTCTAGTTCGGCGGCATCGCGCCGCCGTTCTAGCTCACTCTTTTATAATCGTCCGCAACGCCACGCGGTTTGACCGCGCGCAGTGCGGACGGGATGCCGCCCTTTTTACCCACGCTCGAATTCAAGACATAGATTGCCGCCGCCGATGTAGTCAGTAATCCCCCGATGAGGAATAGTTCAGACATCGCTATGTACTTCCCGTCGTTACCTTGGTTGTATTTTATGCCGCTGGCTACTACCCACCACCCGATGGGTATCACCAAGCTCGACTACTACTTAGCTACCGCATCATCCAATGTGATGACCGTCACAGGCCTGTGAATTTTTCACATGGATTAGCAAATTCCAGGATTGACGTTTGGATCGCCTATCCCAGAGGAGGATTCTGGCGAGGCAAATGACGCCGTCCAATGATTACCCAAAGAGATAGAAGATGATTAGGGAAATCCTCGCCCTCGGCGCCTTGATAGTAGGCATGTGCGGGCTGTTGCTGGGCAACGGCCTGTTCGGCACGCTGACCGCATTGCGGATGTCGGAAGAAGGGTTCGACCCGACGATCATCGGCGTCCTGCTGTCCTGCCATTCCATCAGCTTTATCGTCGGTTGCCTTTACAGCCAACGAATTGGTCATATCCGATGCTTTACAGCTTTCGCTGCAGTCTTGGCGGTGGTCTGCTTGATCTTGCCGATGCCGGTAAATCCTTACTCCTGTATTTTGCTCCACCTGGTTTTCGGTTTCTGCTCGGCCATGCTCCTCATGGTCGCAGAAAGTTGGCTCACCGGTGCTACATCGAGCGAAACAAAGGGACGCGTATTTTCCATTCATATGGTGATCAACAATGGACCCTTCGGCGCCGACCAACTCCTCTTGCTGTTGGGCGACCCATTGGCCGACCGGCTGTGCATGTTGATGGCAATCCTGTTCGGCCTCTGTTTCTGTTTGGTGCGGGGACGCGTCCGAACCATCCATCGGCGTCGGTCGGGTGTTAGACGAGCTCAAAAGTCTCGAACACGGCATCGTCGTCTTCGCATCCTCGACCGGCAAATAGTTCTCGCTAGAGAAGCCCGATTGGGAAAATGCGCCTTCACCAAAGCTCTGGTCGAAGGCTTGAACGGTAAAGCCGAGCTCTTCGGTGAACGCACCATAACAGTCGCCTCACTCGACGCCTATATTTCCAATCGGGTCACGAAACTCACCGAAGGCCGGCAAACGGCCGCGACTGACAAGCCGGTCTGCCCCGACTTTACCTTGGTCTCGCTCAGATAGCGCTATTCCTGGTAGGACGGATCGAGGCGATCCGCGAGACGGATACAGGCCTCCCAATCCTTGCCGCCCTTCAGAAAATCACCGGCATCCTGGAATTGCGAATGGGCGTACTCACAGGCTTCCTTCGGCGGCACCAAGTAATTCCCGTCGCCCGCCGAGAGTGCCGCAATTTGTCCCTGACAGGCCATTTCCAGCCAGTGATGATTGACCACGCATTCGGGCGCGCTTTCGCCGCAGACCAGTGCGCCATGGCTGCGTAGCAGCATATATTTGCCGCCTTCCAGGTCCCGCATCAGCTTTGGCGTCATGTCGGGGTCAAACTCGAATCCCTCAAATTCGTGGTACTTCATCTCGCCGTAGAACCGCATCGCGTGCTGATTGATCGGCAGAAGGCCGGATTTATGTGCACAAACACCCATTATGTTAGGCGTATGGGTATGGAGCACCGCGTTCAAATCGGGACGTCCCTTGAGCAATCCCGCATGAATGATCAAAGCACCGCCCCGCACTTGCGGCCCATCTTCAGGAATGAGCGGATTGCCGTCGAGATCACATTTGATCAATGAGGACGCGGTGACTTCCATGAACATCCAATCGGTACGCTTGACGAGCATGGCATTTGGCTCGCCCGGCACGCGCAGGCTGAAATGGTTGTAGGTCATGTCGTTGACGCCGTAATAGGCCAACACCCGGTGCCCGGCCGCGAGTTCTACCCGCGCCTGCCATTCCTCGGGGCTCACCTGATCGCGAACCGAACCTTTGCCCTTCACCAATTGAACCGACATCGAATGCACTCCCGTTCCTGCTGAGGTCTTGCCAATAGCGGCCAGTTTAGGATCAACCTATACCATCGGCAAAAAGTAAAAAGCGCGCGCCGAGTCAATTTCATCCAACCCTGAGCTAACACCTCATGATCCAAATCCTACGAAACTCGAATGCTGTGGGACGCGAGGGCGATGGCCCGCTCGATATTCTCATAGATGACAGCAAGATCACGGCCATCGGAAAGGCCCTTCAACCGGTGGCCGAAGAGTTGGACTTGGCCGGTAAACTCGCCACATCGGGCATGATGGGGACGCACATTCATCTCAACAAAGCCTGCATAATAGGCCGATGCGCGCCGTAGCCGGAGACCAGCCGAACCAATCACGCGGCCCGGGTCGCAGAAGCAAAACGCGTTTTCACGGTTGAGGACGTCCATGAGCGCGCCAGCCGTACACTGAAGAAATGTATTATTAATGGTGCCACCCGAATGCGGACCCATGTCGAAATCGATCTGCCCGCCGGCTTGATCTCCCTCGAGGGTGTCATGCAGGCGGCGAAGGATTACGCCTGAACCATTGATGTTGAAGTCTCCGCTTTCCCGCAGGAAGGGCTCACGCAAGTCGCCTACACCGACGATTTTCTAGTTGAGGCCCTCGACCGGCGGGCGCGCTGTTTTGGTGCCGCACCCGGATACGATACCGACTATAACGGACAGATCGACCGCATCTTCGCGCTGGCCCGCGAATACGATATCGACATGCATCTGGCTTTCGGCAAAACGTCGGACGACATGGAGGTTCACTATGCCGGCGAGCTTACAGAGTAATTTGGCTATGGCAGGCGCGTCGCGGTCGGACACGTCACCAAGGTGTCGATGGCGCCGCCCGATCAAATCGCCGCGATCACAAAACGTCTGGTCGACACCGGTGTTGCCCTTACCGTGTTAACCGCGACCGATCTAGTCCTGATGGGCCGTGAACAAGACTAAGGGGTTCACCCCGGGGGGGGTGTTGCCGGCCCACCGCCTATACCGCCCAGCGTCACCTGCTCGCTTTCCAGCAACAAGATCCTCAATCCGTTCACGCCGTTTGGGAACGGCTCGTTGATCCGGATTGCCAAAAATTCACGCAAATATCGCGCAGGCAAAAAAACCCAGCGAAATCCACGATTGCTTCGAGATGGCTTCGGTTTAATCAGCCAAACTATTGCGGCGGGACGATTATGGGATCGCCGTGGGCAATCCCGGCGATATCGTCATCTTTAACGCCGGAATAAACCGTCACCGAGATAATCGCGCCGGAAATGGGATTTAAGCGGGGTCGACACACCTTTACGCGGCCCGCCGCCGAGTTGCACCGGCCGCACTAGATGCCCGCACTTCGTCTCCTCGTCTTTCTAATCTTTCTTGCCAACGCCAACACCGGGCTCGCCGGCGAATTCCCTCGTGGACAATGGCAGGTGGTCGAGGCGGATTTCCCCGATATCGGCCATTGCCTAATGACGGAAGTGTTGGAATATAACCTGACCCTACCGCGCACCGACGGGACGGACGGGATATACACGGAAAGCTTCAAACGGAACGGTGATGCTGTTACATGCCCCCGTGTCGGTAACTTTCGCACCTCTTATTCAGTAATAACTGGATCAAAGCTTGAATTCCGACGATGCCTATATCGCTACCTTGACATTTCGCAATTGCGAACAAAAGGGTAGCCAAGCTTGTGGCGATATCACGCCAGTATCCTGCAAACGGCTCATTTTAGAATCGCAACGCAGCGGCGTGGTTTTTAACGGCATTTTTCTCGAGCGGATCGAATAGACCAGATTACGCTGGACGGTTCGCGCACATCTTCTATTTTCCCTGTCATCGGCTGGTAATATGCACTGGCCATTCGTTTGATTTCACATTTAAGGACCAGGCTGACTATGACCATTAACGGTAAGGCCTATATTGCTGGGATGTACGAGCATCCCACGCGGAAGGCGACGGATAAATCGGTCGCCCAGCTTCACGCCGAAAGCGCTGCGGGCGCGTTGGCGGATGCGGGGCTGGGGCCGGATGATGTCGATGCGTATTACTGCGCGGGCGACGCACCGGGGCTCGGCCCCCTATCGATGATCGATTATATGGGGCTCCAGAACGTGCGCCATATGGATTCGACGGAGACCGGCGGCTCCTCCTATGTCGTGCATATCGGCCATGCGGCGCAAGCCATCGCTATGGGTAAGGCCAATGTCGCGCTGATCACCCTAGCCGGGCGGCCTCGTGCGGAAGGCATGGCGACGGGCACCGCTCCCCGAAACTATGGCTCAGATGCGCCGGACGTGCCGTTCGAATTCATCTACGGCCCGACCGTCGTCAACATGTATGCCATGGCCGCACGCCGACACATGCACGAGTTTGGCACCACGAGCGAGCAGCTCGCTTGGATCAAAGTCGCAGCATCTCACCACGCCCAACACAACGAACACGCCATGCTACGTGATGTTGTGTCAGTCGAAGACGTCGTCAGCTCGCCGCTGATCGCCGATCCGCTGCACCGCTTGGACTGCTGCGTCATTTCCGACGGTGGCGGTGCCTTCTTGGTCGTCAGCCCGGAGATTGCCAAGTCGCTCGACCGGGATTGTATTAAGATCATGGGTCATGGCGAAGCGCCGAAGAATATCATGCGCGGCCAGGTCGATCTCACCTATACGGGCGGTCACTATTCCGGCCCGCAAGCCTTCGAGGAAGCGGGCGTAAAGCCGGGTGATATCGATTACGCGTCGATCTACGACAGCTTCACCATCACCGTGCTCGAGACCATCGAGGATTTGGGCTTCTGCGAGAAGGGCAAGGGCGGCGCCTTTGTCTCCGACGGCAATCTGATCTCCGGTCAAGGCAAACTACCCTTCAACACCGATGGCGGCGGGCTCTGTAATAATCACCCGATGAACCGGGGCGGCCTCACGAAAGTTCTGGAAGCGGTTCGCCAATTACGCGGCGAAGCACATCCAGCCGTTCAGGTGAAAGATTGTCAGCTGGCATTGGCGCACGGCACCGGTGGCTCAATCGGCACCCGCATGGGAAGTTCAACGGTTATCTTGGGGAGGGACGACGCATGAGTGCGGACCGCGTTCTGCCGGCACCGCCGGAAAATGTCGAACACACAGAGTTCTGGGCCGCTTGCAACGACGGCAAGCTGATGCTGCCTCGCTGCAAGGACACCAATCAATTCTTTTGGTATCCGCGCAAAACCAGCCCGTTCACCTTGAGCAGCAATGTCGAATGGGTCGAAGCTTCGGGTAAGGGCGAGATCTATACCTATTCGGTGATGCGCCGCTCCGACCCACAATACGTCATCGCCTATGTACGGCTCGACGAAGGAGTCACGATGATGACCAACATCGTCGAATGCGATCCCGATACGGTCGCGGTCGGCATGAAGGTCGAACTCTTGATGCGCGGGTCCGAGAGCGGGCAAAAGGTCCCGGTCTTCAAACCGGCAGTATAGCCGGTATCACAAACCAAGGAGCGGAATATGAGCCGAGTCACTTATGAGAATCCGGACGGGGCCGCGCCGGCCCAAGGTCTCTATTCGCATGCGGCGCGGGTCACCGCCGGCGATCTCTACTTCGTCGCGGGGCAACTTGCTGTTGCCCCCGACGGCGGGGTTGTCGGCAAGAACGATTTCGCCACACAATTCCAGTGCGTCTTCGACAATCTCGGGGACGTGCTGCAGGGGCTTGGTGCCGGCTGGTCTGATGTCGCGAAGTTCACGACTTATATGGTGCATTCACAAGACCTGGAGCAATTTATGGCGCTGCGCGCGGCCCTCTTCCCAAAACTCTTCGGCGGCGATGTCTTTCCGCCAAACACGCTTCTCATGGTCGATCGACTGGTAAAGGAAGAATTCCTGTTTGAGGTCGAGGCGGTGGTGGCCGCCCCGGCGACCTGACCCGATGATTGGCGAACTCAAGGCGCTACTATTCGGCAATACCAACGAAGATAATGTCGCCGCCGGCAGTCACGGCGACGCAGCCCTACATCATGCGGCCGCCGGACTGCTGGTAGAAGCCGCAATGCTCGACGGGCATTTTCACGATGCCGAACGTCAACGCATTGAAAGCCTTTTGACGGACCGGTTCAATGTTGAGCCGAACAAAGTGTCTGCATTAATCCAGGCCGCGGAAGCGACCGCGGTCGAACGGGTCGAGTTGCACACGATCACCAAAACCGTCCGCGATCATTTTGACGATCAAGAACGGATCGCCATGATTGAGATGCTATGGGAAGTCGTCTATGCGGACAGCGAACTCGATGATTTCGAGTCCAACATGATGCGCCGGGTCAGCGGCTTACTCTATGTCACGGACCGGGAAAGCGGCGATGCCCGCAAGCGCGCGATGGAACGGATGAAACCCTAACGTCGTAGGCCAGCAGACCCATTCTCGATGTGTCGGCGATGGTCGCACGGAATGCCGGGGTGAGGCTTACGTTCGCGGAACCAAAGAGGAATCGCAGGCGCGGATTTTTCTTCTCAAATCTAAAATCCATTAAGGTGTTGAGTTGGTATTCGACATCATCGGGATTGTGCGACCGCACCTTCCAAGAACGATTCGAGCGCCGTGATCGACCGCATATCCGTCTCTAGAGCCGCCCGGCCGGCGCTAATTCGGCCGTTAATCTTGTCCCGCCATTGGCGGTCCACCGCCAACCGTACGGCCAGTGCCACGAATCCATCGTCATTTTCGGCGATCGTCTCTTCCACTCCGATTAATGAGAGCATACCGGCACTGACACAGGCCCGCATTTTGCTGCCACGCATGGTCACGACCGGCAAGCCTTGATAGAGCGCTTCCAGGGTCGTATTCCCACCCGACCATCCAGGCGTATCCAGAAAAATGTCACCAATAGCGTTCAGGGCCTGATATTCTTGCCGATTCAAATGCGGCAAAAACCGAACGTACCGTTCTGGGTCGAGACCCGCGCGCCGAAACGCCCCGATGAGCCGTTCTCGCAATATCCGCATATCGAAAATGCGACTCCCGCCTTGCAGAAACAGGAAAAGCGCATTCGGTACTTCTTTTGCGATACGTGGATAGAGGTCATCGTGGGCAGGCAGGTATTTTTGCGGCGTCTGCAGACAGAGGTAGAGCGTGGCCTTATCCGGCAACCCAAAAATATCGCGCCTTAAGGCCGCGTCCGGCAAGAGGGAGGGCATATACGGAAATGAAATTCCAGGTAGCGTGACGAGACGCTCCGAGTAATGTGCCATCGAGCCCTCCGGCTCCACCAGATCGCCGCTGATGAAGTAATCCATGGTAGCTAAGCCGGTGGTGACGGGGTGGCCGATCGCGCAACATTGCACCGGCGCAAAGCGACCCGAGGCCAGTCGCTGCGCCAATCCGCTCATGCCAACCTCCGGATAGAACACCACATCCGGGCTCATCGCATCCAAAACCGCTACCGCACCCTCATAGTCGCTTGGCACGTGATGAAATTCGTCAACATAACCGCGAATTTCCGCCGTCATTTCATCTTGCCGTTCGCCGAGATGAAGACACGTGACATAAAAACGTTCTCGGTCCAGATATTTCAACCATCCGCGTTTCATCCGCCAATTGGTATGCCGCCATACAAATCCAGACACGAAGGCAACGACGATACGCCCATCCATGCGACGCTTGCGACCTTCCGCTAAGGTCGGGCGATCCGACAAGCAATTGAGCATAGAACCGTAAATCTCCTGTAGAGACTTGTCGTCTTCTCCGTATTGATAGGGCAGCAAATAGGGAGTCAACTCGGAGGACAGCCGTCGGGCACGCTCCCGGCTATAGTCGTCCGCCCGCTGCAGGTGATCTGACAGCGCTTTCAATCGTGATCCATAGCGCGTACGACTTTCCTCTATCTCCACCGTCGAACCGTAAAGCGGGGCTAACGCGTAGACGCAATGTAGCCATTCAAGCTCCAAATACTCGCGAAACCGCTCCCGGCCTTCTCCTGCGACCGCTTCCGCTGCTCTTTGCCGTCCCGCTTGATGCAAACTCCTAGCGAGTACCGCCCAAGTTTCGGGCAAGTGCAGCGCCCGCTCATTAATATCCTTGAGGAAAATCACCGCATCATCGATTCGATTAACTTCCATCTGGCAGGACAAATATTGGAGAAGGACCATGCGCCGAATCTCCGGGTTTTCACTCTCCAAACACAATTCGACCGCGTGCCGCGCCGGCGCCAACGACTCCTCAGCCCGCGCCATGCGCACCAGTGTCGCCGAATATGCAATCAAGGTTTCACAGTTGTCCGGCGAACCCACGAGCGCTGCCTCGAAAGCCAATACCGCGTCTTGCAAATTTTCCCGATCTACCAGCAATAACGCCCGCAACCTCCAGACCTCAGCGGCGGAAGGGCTCAATTGCAAAACACTTTCCGTCAACGCCAAGGCCGCGTCGTCCTCCTGTAAAATTCGGAGCGTGCGGATATACGCACAAACGCGGTCAGCAGCCGTGAAAATCGGCTCCAGCCCGGCAATATCGGCTAGCACCATTTGCCGCTGGGAAGTTGGCATGGTTTCCAATGCTTGACAAAACCCTACTTGTGCGGCCTCCGGTGACTTGAGCCCGACAATCGCAACCGCGAGATGCCCACAAGCTTCCACCGCTCGTTCTTGTTGCAATTCGATGGAGCCGAGTAGAAGCGCCGCCTCCGACTGTGCCGGGTCTCTCGCCAAAATTTCGGCATAGGCTTCCGCCGCTTCTTCCAAAACGCCCGCTTTATGCAGCCGCTTGCCCCATTCTAGCGCGTCGGAAAATTCTTTATGCTCTGCTTCGGTCATCACGCGGATTTTAGCACATTATCGCCATTGGATGCGGCGGCCAAAAATGCTTATGTGGCAGCTGCGGAATTTAAAAGACCTACACCTAAATTGCGGAATTTAAAATGCGGTTCATACTTTATGGCGCCGGCGGCGTCGGCGGCACCGTCGGGGCGGAACTCTTCAGGGCCGGCGAAGACGTCATTCTTGTTGCCCGTGGCGCGCATCTCGATGCTATTCAGAAGAACGGCTTGCGATACGAAACGCCACATTACCAAGAATCACTCTCAATTGCGGCGGTCGGACATCCGAACGAAATTGATTTCCAAGACGGCGATGTCGTCATCATGTGCATGAAAGCGCAACACACGCTGGGCGCACTCGAAGACTTGCGCGCAACCGCCGGAGATACAATTCCCGTCATCTGCTGCCAGAACGGCGTGGCCAACGAAGCCATGGCCTTGCGCCGCTTCCGCCATGTCTACGCCATGGCCGTCTACTTACCAGGCGAATCGCTGGAGCCCGGCGTCATCCGATGCCATTCGGCGAACAAAATCGGCATTCTCGACGCCGGTGTCTATCCAAGCGGAGTGGATGACCTCATCACCCGAGTCGCTGAGAGCTTGGAAGCCGCCAATATCGTCAGCGTACCGACCGCCGACACGATGGCTTGGAAATACACCAAGCTTGTCATCAACACGAGCAACGCGACCGACGCCGCGTGCGATCCCAACGCTGAAACCAAGTCACTCCGCGATCAACTCCACGCCGAAGCCTTCGCGTGCTTCGATGCAGCGGGCATCCCCTACCGAACGTTAAAGGAGATGCGAGAACGCCGGGGTGATTTGATGAAAAATGGCAAAATCGACGGCGTCGGCCGCGCGGGGGGCTCGTCTTGGCAATCACTGGAGAATGGTCGCCCGGATAACGAAGTCGACTTTCTGAACGGAGAAATCGTCCAACTCGGCCGTCTCCACGGCGTCCCGACACCGGCGAACACGGCGATGCAGAACCTGATGACCCGGATGACCCGGGACGGCATCGCTCCCCGGAGCCTCGGCATTGACGAAATCGACACTTTAATCGCAGCGGAAGAATAGCCGGGGCGACTGGATTCCCTAGCACTTCAAACAATCTTGGTCCCGGGGCGAGAGCGCCAGCCAACATTAGAAAGGATCGGCCATGCATATAGACAGCATGATGTGGGATATAGGGTTGCAAGACGCAGCCGCCTACGGACAAAAATGCGAGCGCATCGGCTACGATTGCGTATGGACCTACGAGGCTGCGCACAACCCGTTCATGCCATTGGCGCAGGTCGCGGCGGCTACGGAGAATATCCATATCGGCACCAATATCGCCGTCGCCTTCGCGCGCAGCCCCTATGCCATGGCACAGGCTGCCTGGGATCTGGCAGATGTCAGCAAGGGGCGCTTCCACCTTGGTGTCGGCAGTCAGGTCCGCGCGCATGTAGAGCGCCGCTTCTCCGCCGAATTCGATCACCCGGCAGCGCGCCTTACCGACTACATCAAATGCGTCAAAGCCATCTGGGACAGTTTCCAGAACGGCACCAAGCCCGGTTATCAGGGAGAGTTCTATCGCTACGTCCTGAACAATCCGATGTTCAATCCGGGTCCGATCGACCATCCGGATATTCCCATCTATGTCGCGGGCGTTAATCCGCGCATGTGCCAGGTAGCGGGCGAAGCGGCGGACGGCATGCACGTCCACCCGATGCACTCGGTCTCGTATCTCAGCGACGTGGTACGCCCTGCGGTTGAGAAGGGTGCCAAGATGAGCGGGCGCAGTGTCGACGATATCGCATTCTTCGCTCCGGTCTTCGTCATTACCGGCGAAAACGAAGCCGAGCGCGCCGAGGCGGAGAAGCACGTCCGCTACCAGATCGGCTTCTACGGTTCGACCCCGAACTATCGCGCCTTACTCGAGCATCATGGCTACGACACGCTTGGCAAGGAACTGAGCGCCGTGACGCGGGCGGGCGAATTCGACAAATTACCCAGACTCGTGCCGGACGAATTGCTGGAGGCGTGCTCGATCGCTGGAGAGCCGGACCAAATCGCACCCATCCTGCGCAAACGCTATGAGGGCGGCCTAATGCAACGGGCGTCACTCTATTTCTCGATGGACGCAGACGCGCCCGAAGAGAAGTGGCGGGACTTCACCAACGCGTTCAAAGCTGCTTAAACGTTAAATTTGCATCATACCCGTTCCCTAGCCGAAGAACCGGAGCCCAGCACGCTGGATATATCTTGCCCACTGGATTCCAGATTGCTCCGCGTTCGGAACACGATAACGCTCGCGCGTCATCCCGAATGCTTACCTAACGATTTAGGCGGCAGCGCACCGGTTAATGAAACGCAGCCACGTCGTCGCCACTAGAACGATCATCATCGGCGCGAATATACCGGCCGTAATCCATTCCCAACCGAAATGGTGTTGTATAGTACCGGATGAAAAACTGGCGATGGCAACGACGGTGAATACCGTAAAATCGTTTAAGGCCTGCACCTTGGCTCGTTCCTCTGGCCGATAGGTCTACAGCAACAATGTAGTGCCACCGACGAACATGAAGTGCCAACCGACACCGAGCAGGAATAGCGCGCCCCAGAAATGCGACACCGCGATCCCTGAAAGGCCCGTCGCGGCACTGCCGAGCATTAGCAGCACGCCGACCGTGATGATATTCAACACACCGAACTTCTTGATCAGATGCCCGGTAAAAAAACTTGGCGCGAACATGCCAAGCATATGCCATTTGATCACGAAGGCGGTATCGTCGAAACTATGATCGCAGAACTGCATCGCGAGCGGTGTTGCCGTCATCACCAGGATCATGATGGCGTATCCCAGCATCGCTGACAGTAAAGCCACGACGAACTTCGGTTGACCCACAATCTCTAGGAGCGGGCGGCCGCTTTTACTGCGTTCTTCCGTTGTCGGCTTAGGTATTTCAACGAACTGCATGACTGTCATCAAGATCAAGATGATCACCATGACAGCGGCGTATCCGCCGGCGAATTTCACCGGCTCAAAAAAATCGATGCTGACTTTCGCCAATTCCAGCCCGATAAAGGCTGCAATCACACCACCCGCGAGCACAAAGGATATCGCCTTGCTCCGAAACTCTGGGCTCGCGGTATCAGTCGCGGCAAACCGATAGTACTGCCAGAACGCGTTATGGACGCCGAACAATAGGGCTGCGGAAACCAGGAGTGGGAAATTGATCGAGAAAAGCGCATAGACCGACAATCCGGCCGCCGTAAGTCCGAAGCACATGCCGACCGTAAAGCCAACCCGCCGCCCAAACCGCTGCATGAAGAACGACGCCGGAATGGTGCTGAGCATGGTGCCGAGGAACTGGCACGCCATAGGCAAGGTCGCGAGGCTCTTATCTTCAGCGATCAGAAAGCCCGCCAAGGCGGCAACGGTCGCAATGAGCGACGAGCCGCTTTGTGCCAAGGCCTGGCAAATGGCCAGCAAGACGACATTACGTCGTGTGCGGTCCGGCACGACAGGCCCGTCTGCCGTCGACAAATTGGCGTCGCTCATGTGTTTTTGGCTGAATTCAATGGAAGATATGCGGCTTTAAATATGGTCGGATCGGCCTTGCGACACAACTTCATTTACGCTCTTGGCGGCGCTTCGTCGCGCGGCGCTCCCTAAACGGAATGTGACGAATACAAATGAAATTCGGCCTCTTCATCTCTACGCAGTTCAATGCCGACCAAGGCCTGGGAACGGCGATGCGTTTCATGGCCGAAGAAGCCAAGTTGGCGCGGGATTCCGGCTTTGAGTCGATCTGGTGCCCACACCATTATGTCACTGATCCCATGCGCATGTTCCAACCGCATGAAGTCCTGGCCCGGCTTTCCGCCGAAGTGCCGGGATTTCGCATTGGCACGGGCATTCTCCTGCTCTCCATGATGAATCCGGTTCAAGTGGCGGAGCAAGCTGCAACCTTGGACTGGATGACCGATGGCGGCTACGTTTTAGCGGCGGGCCTCGGATATCGCCGGGAAGAGTTTCAATCCATGGGAGTCGAGCGCAAACACCGTCTGAGCCGATTTATCGAGGCTATCGAAGTGATCCGACGACTGTGGACGGAAGAGCGCGTAACCCATCACGGCCAACACTTCCATCTGGATGAGATCGGACTCTCGGCGCGGCCTCGCAATCCGCAAGGATGCCCCATTTGGATGGGTGGCGCGGTCCCGCCGGCGGTCGAGCGCGCCGCCCATATGGGCGATGCTTGGCTCGCGAGTTTCACGACAGACCCAGACGTGATGCGCGGATTGTTCGACACATATCGCGCAGCTCTGCCCCCTGGTAAAGAGCCGGAAATGCCGATCTGCCGGGAATGTTTCGTCGGCGCTTCGGATACGGACGCATTGGGTAAGTGCCGCGAGACCTTGATTGATAAATACGCCGCCTACGCTTCCTGGGACAACAAGCATGTTGCGGCGGCGCGGCCTTTCGCGGAGCGTTTTGGCGAATTCCGAAAGGACCGGTTCCTGATCGGCGACGTCGCCCGCATGAAAGATGAGGTTGCGCGCTACCGTGAGGAATTAGGTGTCACAACCATGCTGTTACGCATGAACTGGCCCGGCACGGATTTCGAAGATTCGCTTGCGAGCATCAAACGATTCGAAGCCGTCGCGGCGGCTTTTGCTTGAGACGAAGGGAAGCAAAACGATGAAAGTCATACCGCCCGAAGAAACCCACTACCCGCTACAACCCGACGGAGGGAGACCAGACATGTCCGAACACGACAAATGGCTGGCCCAAGTTCAAGAAGAAACCCTTGAACCGGACTTGCCGATCATCGACCCACACCACCACCTTTGGCATTTCATTCGCCCAGAGAGCGAGCATCGCTATCTGCTGGAGGACCTGTTGAAAGACACCGGGTCCGGCCACAACATCGTCAAGACTGTGTTTGTCGAATGCTCCGCCATGTGGCGGGCCGACGGACCGGAAGAAATGAAAGTCGTTGGCGAAACGGAATTCGTGAACGGCATCGCTGCAATGAGCGCCTCCGGCACTTATGGCGACACACGAGTGGCCGCTGGAATTGTCGGCACCGCGAACCTAAATGTCGGGGCGCGCATCGGCGAGGTTCTCGACGAACATTTGAAAGTCGGCGGCGATCGGTTCCGCGGCATTCGCTATCTCGCGACCCACGATCCGCATCCGGATGTCCGCAACGGCTATACCGAACCGGCGGCGGACATGCTCTCCAGCGCGGCGTTCCGCGAAGGTTATGCGGAGTTGGGCAAACGCAATCTCAGTTTCGAGGGTTGGTGTTTCCATCGTCAAATCCCGCAGCTGACCGACCTTGCCCGCGCTTTCCCGGACACGATCATGATCCTGGATCATTTCGGCGGACCGATCGGCATCGGCCCCTATGCGGACAAACGCGAGGAAGTGTTCGAAGATTGGAAGAAGAACATCGCCGAACTCGCGACGTGCGAGAACGTGGTCGCTAAGCTTGGCGGCCTCAACATGACCGTTAACGGCTTCAATTGGCACAAAAATCCGAAGCCACCGACGAGTGAAGAGCTGTGTGAGACGACCCGACGCTATTTCGAACATACGTTGGAGCATTTCGGCGTCGACCGGTGCCTGTTCGAATCGAACTTCCCGGTGGATAGCGTCAGCTGCAGCTACAATATCCTGTGGAATTCATTCAAACGGCTGACCGCGAACTATTCCGCCGACGATAAAGCCAAGCTCTATCATGACAACAGCGCCCGGGTTTACCGGCTCTGATAAGGAAATCAGCAAGATGACCGACATAGCAACGAATCAAGAATGGCTCGATCAGGTTCAGGAAGAAGCCTTGGAGCCGGACCTGCCCATCATTGACCCTCACCATCACCTCTGGGATTTTAAGGTGGAGCGCGTTAACCCGCGCTACTTCCTCGATGAAATTCTGTTAGACACCAATGCCGGGCACAACATCGTCTCCACTGTCTTCATTGAATGCCATGCAATGTTCCGCGAAGACGGACCGGAGGAATTAAAGCCGCTGGGCGAGACGGAGTTCGTGAACGGCATCGCGGCGATGAGCGCATCCGGCCTCTATGGCAAAACGCGTGTCGCAGCCGGAATTATCGGGACCACCGACCTGGAGCTCGGCGAACCTGTCCGGGATTTACTGGACCAGCATATCGCGCTGGCCGGTGGGCGCTTCAAGGGTATCCGCGTCGGTGCCACCTGGGACCCTCATCCGGAGGTCGGCAATCATCGGACCGAACCTGTCCAGCACATGCTATTGGGCGACAAATTCCAAGAAGGCTTCGCCGAACTTGCCAAACTGGACCTCAGCATGGAGGCCTGGTGCTACCATCCGCAAATTCCAGATGTCATCGATTTGGCGCGGAAGAACCCGAACAACCGCATCGTCCTCGACCATTTCGGCGGTCCCCTCGGCGTCGGGCCCTACGCGTCGCGCAAGGATGAAGTCTTCGAGGAGTGGAAGAAGAGCATCGCGGAATTGGCGCGGTGCGAGAACGTGGTCGCCAAGCTCGGTGGCCTGAACATGGAAGTGAATGGTTTCAAATGGCACAAAAAGCCGAAGCCGCCAACCAGCGAAGAACTTTGCGAGGCAACACGAAAGTACTTCGAGCACACCATCGAACAGTTTGGTGTGAATCGCTGCCTGTTTGAATCGAATTTCCCGGTCGATAAGGTCAGTTGCAGCTACATGGTGTGCTGGAACTCCTTCAAACGTCTGACGGCGAACTACTCCGCCGACGAGAAGGCGAAGTTGTATCACGATACGGCAAAACGCGTGTACAAGCTGTAAGTCGCATGCGTGTCGTCTATCACATCCCAAACGACAATTTGCGGACGGCGGAAACTGCCGCCCGTGAAGGGGAGGCTGCCGGTTTCGACGGGATCGTGGCGTTGGAAAATGCCCACGGTCCCTTCCCGCCGTTGTCTGTCGCCGCCATGGCAACCGACCGGATACAAATCGGCACCGGCGTCGCCATCGCCTTTCCCCGGAGTCCGACCATCATGGAGCATACCGCCTGGGATCTGCACAAGGCGTCGAAAGGCTGTTTCTATCTCGGTATAGGCTCTCAAGTGAAGGGCCATAACGAACGCCGATACGCCGTCGAGTGGTTGCCGCACGCGCGGGAAGCTGTTTCCCTTGATAATCAAAGCGGCTAACCTCTCGTTATGAGAGAGACATACCAACGCGCCCTCATCACCGGCGCGACCAGCGGCATCGGTGAAGCTTTCGCCGATATTTTACCCGCGAACACAAATTTGATTTTGACCGGACGGGACGCCGGCAAATTGACGGCGCTACAGGAGCGCCTCGCTCATCGGGAGCGGGAAGTGGACATTGTGGAAGCGGATCTCCGCTTGCCTGGTGACCGTGAAAAGCTGGCCGAACGAAGCGAGACATTGGGTGTCGATCTATTCGTCAATAACGCGGGCCTCGGGTATTTCTCACATTTCACCGAAACCTCCGCCGACGACGAAGCCGCCATGGTCGACGTGAATGTGGTCGCGGTACACGCTCTAACCCACGCGCTGCTGCCCGGCATGATCGAACGCACGAAGGCCACCGGGCGGCGGGCCGGGTTGATCATCGTCTCAAGCGTCGTCGGCCATGTGCCAATGCCCTATTTCGCCACCTATGCCGCGACGAAAGCGTTCGACCTAGCGCTGGCGGAAGGGCTAGCAGAGGAACTTTCGGACGAACCCATCGATATACTGGCACTTTGTCCCGGCGCCACGGCGACCAACTTCCAATCCCGCGCCGGCGCGCCCATGGATATGTTCGACCGCGCCGAATCCGCGACCTCAGTTGCACGCAAGGGGATGCGGGCACTCGGGCACCGCCGCGTCCTGGTCTCACAATTGCCGATGCGCCTCGGGCTTTCCTACAACACAGTCATCCACCGCATCGCGACGACGGGCGCGCACGCTTATTTCAAACGCCTCCTTCGTGGCAGCGATAAAGCATGACCACACTGGCGATTGATTACATTCCGCCCAATGGAAACGAGGACGGACGGATTGTCGGTATCGACGTGGCCGTGCGCACCTTGCTCGACGCCTATGTCCGCCACGGTAGCTACGAGACATTCTATTGCCGTACGCGCGACCAGGACGATTTCGAGGCCTTTCGTGATCGGCTGGAAGAGATCGGCGGCGATCCGGGCTGCTGTTCGTTCATCCCGGCGGATGGCGACAGCGGTATCGCCGACGCTTCGGTCCTGTTCCGACCCGATCCCAATATCAACCGCCTGATCGCCGATCGAAGCATTTCCGGCAACGACGGCTACAGCATATGCGGGCTCAGCCACACCATGTCGTCTTTACAGGTGATGGGCACCGTCGCTACCGCCATCGCGCAACCACTGCAAAGCTGGGACGCGATCATTTGTCCCTCACGCGCCATCCGATCGGTCGTCGAGTCGCTCTGGGACGCAGCGGGGCAAGGGACCAACCTGCCACCCATGCAGTTGCCGGTCATCCCGTTGGGCATTGACACCGATAGATTTGACACCGCCGTCGACAATGAAAAGCGCGCCGCCCAACGTCGACATATCGGTGCGGCGGAAGAAGACACTGTCATCCTGTTCTACGGGCGGCTCTCCTATCACAATAAGGCGCACCCCTTGCCTTTAATCCTCGCGGCGGAACGGGTGGCGAAGGAACGCCAGGCCACAGGTGCCAACGGGGACGTACATCTGGTTTTCTTCGGGTATTTCACGGCCGAATCATTTTTCGATGATTACGCCAATCTGGCGGCAAGTATTTGCCAATCGGCGAAGGTGCATTTCATCGAAAATGGCGACCTAAGGTTCCCAGATGCGGTCTGGGCGGGCGCGGACGTCTTCGTCTCGCTGGTCGACAATGTGCAGGAGAGCTTTGGTCTCACGCCCATCGAAGCCATGGCGAGTGGGCTACCCGCCATCGTCAGCGACTGGGACGGCTACCGCGATACGGTCCGCGATGGCACGGACGGATACCTGATACCGACACTGGCCCCCGCCCCCGGCACGGGCGTCGAATTGGTGCGCCGTTACGTGATCGGGGAAGACGTCTATGGAGAGTATCTGGCCGGGGTCAGCCAGTCGGTTGCGGTCGATATCGATGCAACGACGGAAGCTTTGCGCCGCTTAATCTCCAACCCGAACCTGCGTCGGAAAATCGGGATGGCCGCCAAGAAACGCGCCCGCGAAACTTTTGATTGGTCGGTGGTCATCCCTGCCTATGAAGCGTTATGGAACGAGCTTGAGCAACGACGCAATGCCGACGCGCCGTCGCCACCCGCCGTCCAAAATGCCATCACCGGCCCGCGCGAACTCGATCCGTTCTCGGTGTTTCGGAGTTTTCCGTCACAGACACTCGCCGACGACGACCGTTTGGAATTGAGCGACTGCGCCGCCGGAGAATTGGCCCAGCGCCTACGACATCGCATGAATATGTTCTTGCCGGTTCACTTGATCGAATTGGAAGACCTGCCAAAGCTACTTAACATTCTGCAAAGAACGCATCAGGTTGAAGACATCTTGACGCAATGGCCGGACGCGTCCCAGGACAGGCTCACGCTGACGCTCGTCTGGTTGGTGAAGATGGGGGTCGCACGTTATATCCCGGCCGAAAATTAGGCCGACAACTAATCGGTATTCAATCGAAAGCACTTACTTGAAGCGGTAAGAGATACGACCTTTGGACATATCATAGGGCGTCATCTCGATCGTTACCTTATCGCCCTGCAGGATACGAATGCGATGCTTGCGCATCTTCCCGGAAGTATGGGCGAGGAGTTGGTGTCCGTTCTCGAGTTCCACGCGGAACATGGCGTTCGGCAACACTTCGGTCACCGTGCCATTGAATTCAATGGGTTCTTCTTTAGCCACGTAATCTCCAACATCATGCTTGAGACGACCCCTGCCGCCTCTCGGTTGGGCGAGAGATTAGCCCGAGTCGTGCCAAAAGCAAGGATTTTGCACAAGCTCAAGGCGATTCCGACATGTCGACCGGCAGCGCCGTGCGGTACTTCACCTGCTTCAAGGCGAAGCTTGAACGAATATTTGCGACCACCGGGATACGGGTGAGATGATCCATCAAGAACCGCTCGTAGGCTCCTAAATCAGCCACGACGACCCGTAATAAATAGTCCGCGTCGCCGGTCATCAGATAGCATTCCATCACCTCGGGCCGATCCAGGATTTCGCGCTCGAAATCTTCAAGCGCGGATTCGACCTGTTTCTCGAGAGACACCTGTATGAAGACGCTTAAGGTCATTCCGACCGCCGCTGGGTCAACCAGCGTCACATAACGCGAAATCACACCGGTGCGTTCCAATTCTCGCACCCGACGCCAACACGGCGAGGCCGAGATGCCCGACGCTTCCGCCAGTTCCACATTGCTGACGCGGGCGTTTTCCTGGAGGACGGCCAATATCCGACGATCTATCGCATCCAACTCGGTATTGGGCATAATATTTCTCATCTATGATGAAAGTTGGTTCAATTTTGCTGAATTAGACCGAAACCCCGCAATTTCCGCAAGGATCGACCTGTGCCAATCGGATATCTTTGAGAAAATTACGGAGCCAAAAACATGTCGACGCCATTACAGCTCATCGATCCCAACAGTAGTCCGGTTGTCTCCGCCGAACGCCTGAAAATGTTGCAGGAGATCGAGAAGAAGATCTTGTGGCTTTCGGCCTGGATGATCCACAACGCCAACCATTTACGCCCCGCGCGCGACGGCCTGAAGGTCGGCGGGCATCAGGCGAGTTGCGCCTCGGCGGCAACCTTGTTGACCGCGCTCTATATGGACGTACTACGCCCCGAAGATCGGATCGCGGTGAAGCCCCATGCGAGTCCGGTTTTCCATTCGATCATGTATTTATTGGGTCGCCAGGAACGGGAGAAGATGGAGAATTTCCGTGCTTTTGGCGGTGTGCAATCCTATCCGTCGCGGACCAAGGATACGCACGATGTCGATTTCTCCACCGGCTCGGTCGGCCTTGGTGTCGCGACCACGCTTTTCGCCTCCCTCGTCCAAGACTACGCCCACACCCACGGCCGCATGGCGGACGGCGTGCGCAAGGGCCGCATGGTAGCGCTGATGGGCGACGCCGAATTGGACGAAGGCAATGTGTTCGAAGCGCTGCTCGAAGGTTGGAAGCAAAAGGTCGGAAATCTGTGGTGGATCATCGATTATAACCGCCAAAGCCTCGACGGTGTGATCAATGAATTTCTGTTCACCAAAATACAGGACTTCTTCGGCACGATGGATTGGAACGTGGTCACGCTGAAATACGGCAAGAAGCTGGAAGCGGCCTTCGAAGGGCCTGCGGGTGAGCCGCTGATGCGCTGGATTGACGAATGCCCGAACGATCTCTATTCAGCGCTGACCTTTAAGGGCGGCCCCGCCTGGCGCGATCACCTGAAACGCGGCTTGCGCGGCACCTCCGGCCTCAAGACCCTGCTCGACAGCCATGACGACGACAGCCTGCACGCCTTGATGACCAACCTTGCCGGTCACGATATGGAATCAATCCTCGAAGCCTTTCATGCAGCCGGTGACAAGGATCAACCGCAATGTTTCGTCGCCTATACAATCAAGGGTTTCGGCATGCCGCTGCAGGGCCACAAGGATAATCACGCGGGTCTCATGAGCCTCGATCAAATGGCAGAGTTCAAGGAATACATGCAGATCGCCGACGGTGCTGAGTGGGACCCTTATGCGGGTCTAAACGCGCGCCCGGAAGAGCTCGCCGATTTCCTGGAAACGGTGCCTTTCGCCGCCTCCGAAGAGCGCCGCCACGTAGCCCCCATCGTCGACGTGCCGCAACGCTTCGAGACCAAGCCCACCGCGAAAGCCGCAACCCAATTCGCGTTCGGCCAAATTCTCTATGACATCGCGCGCCATGACGACGCCTTGGCGGATGCCATCGTCACGACGTCGCCGGACGTCACCGTGTCCACTAATCTCGGCCCCTGGGTCAATCAGATGGGGATATTTAATCGCAAGGAACGCGCAGATGTCTTCCGCGAGGAACAAGTTATCTCGGCTCAAAAATGGGTGCGCACCAATACAGGCAAACATTTCGAACTCGGCATCGCCGAGAACAATTTGTTCTTGTTGCTGTCGGCGGCGGGCCTTTCCGAGCCCCTGTTCGGCGCACGGGTTCTACCCGTCGGCACGCTCTACGATCCGTTCGTCAACCGCGGCCTCGATTCACTGTTCTATGCCTGCTATCAAGATTCGCGCTTCATGGTCGTCGGCACGCCCTCCGGCATCACGCTAGCGCCCGAAGGCGGCGCCCATCAATCGGTCGGCACGCCACTGGTCGGCATCGGCCTCGATCGCCTCACTTATTTTGAGCCTGCCTTTGTCGACGAGTTGGCTTCAATCATGGCTTGGGGATTTCGGCATATGCAGGAGAACAACGGCGGTTCCGTTTATCTGCGTCTCACGACACGCCAGATCAATCAGCCGCAGCGGGAGATGACCGACGCCCTGCACAACGATATCTGCAACGGCGGCTATTGGCTGAAGCCCCCCGCTCCCGGAGCGGAGCTCGCCATTGTCTATACCGGCGCCATCGCACCCGAAGCCATCGCCGCCCACGAAGCCCTTCTCGACGACGTGCCGGGTGCGGGCCTGTTAGCCGTCACCTCGCCAGACCTTTTGCACGAGAATTGGATGGCGTCACGGCGCCAGCGGGAACAGGGCAAACCCGCGCAAACCCACATCGAAGGATTGCTCTCAGCGCTCGATCCGCGCGCCGCATTGGTCACGGTGCTCGACGGTCACCCGGCAACACTCTCCTGGATCGGCTCCGTCGGACGCCAGCGCGTCGCCCCGCTCGGCGTCGAGAGCTATGGCCAATCGGGCGATATACCTGATTTGTACAAGGCCGTGGGCATCGACGTCGACTCGATAATCGATGCGGCGGCATCGGCCTGCCTGGCGCGTCTGTAAGGACGCTCGATCATGCCGGGGTCGCTACACCCCATAATGACGAGAATGGTAGGCAAGCACTCTACTACGCTGGTGCCTGATGCTCAGGCGCAAATCCGCGAGCGCGTGGTAGAAAAGCTGCCACGCCGCCGTCAGCGCCAATCTGAACATGATGGTGGCGACGATGGCATCGGGCTACCGACTGCCAAACCGAGAGACCGCGTCCGCCGCCAAGATTACCGCGACATTGCCAATGGCATCGTTGCGGCTGCACAGCCAGACCGAAAGCATACTGCTGTCGCCGGTCCGGAACCCGAACATGAGTGCCGCGCAGATTACATTCGCCAAGAGCGCCAATGTGCCAATCGATCCCATCACCATGGCACCCGGAACTCCACCTAACATCAGTTACCAAATGGTACTGCCGAGCACCTTAAGCCTTAACGCGGTCATCGAGGCGGCCTTAAGCATCGCTGCCCCGGTTCGCCAACGGAGACTCGCTGTCAGTACCATCAGACAGAATTTTTCGGTGAGTGGCACCCGGTGGCGTGAAATGATCGTAACCATGGCCCACGTTTCAAACCTACGAGCGGCGGAGTCGGGGATCAAGGAGCAATTCTCCCTCAGCCGCAGGGCGAGAGAGGACAGTCCGGAATCGCTCGTTAGAATTGCTTCTCCCCTTGCGGGTGAGGGCTAGGGTGAGTGAATTCTTTTTAAATTCGCGCCAACGCGAACGCGTTATAGCTCAGGCAATCAGCTCCCAGCCACCGTCATACCGTCGATGCGGATCGTGGGCGCATTGGTTCCGTACTTGAAGCGGAGATCATCTGCCTGCCGCAAACTCTGGAACATATCCTTGAGGTTTCCCGCAATAGTAACCTCGCTCACCGGATAAGCGATCTTGCCGCTCTCGATCCAGAAACCGGAAGCGCCCCGGCTATAGTCACCGGTCACCCCGTTGATCCCGAAGCCCATCAGCTCGGTCACGTAAAACCCTTCGGTGATATCGTCTATCAGTTCTTCTGGCGAAACCTTCCCGGCGGTCATATAGAGATTGGTGGTGCCGGGCGACGGTGGTGATGAGGTCCCACGAGACGCACGGCCATTACTGGTGAGGCCAAGTTTACGAGCCGTCGCCAAATCGAGGATCCAGTTCTCCAGCACCCCGTCCTCAACCAAATGCATCGCTGGATTGGCCAAACCTTCCGCGTCAAAGGGTTTGGAGCGATGACCGCGTTTACGGTGCGGGTCATCAATTATATGGATACCTTCGGGAAGGATGCGCTCTCCCATACTGTCCTTCAGGAAACTCGTCCCGCGCGCCACGGCAGAACCGTTCACCGCACCGGCCAAATGTCCAACCAAACCGTTTGAGCAACGCGGCGCGTAGATCACGGGCACCTGTTGGGTTTCGACCTTGCGGGGATTGAGGCGAGCTACCGCGCGTTCGCCCGCGGTTTGGCCCACGTATTCCGGAGAATCCAAATCAGCGGCATATGTAGCGCTGGTCGATTCGTGGTCTCGCTCCATCCCGGTGCCTTCGCCCGCCAGGACCGCGACCCAAAAGCCCTGTCCCGTGGAGCGGTAGCCGCCAGTGAAACCGTTCGAGGACACGATGGATATATCGGAAGACGACCAGGAGGCTTCCGCCCCTTCGGAATTCGTCACTCCCATCACACTTCGTGCCGCTTGCTCGCAAGCCCGCGCACGCTCGGCCAAGACTTCGGTCGACGGCTCTTCGTCATCGGCGATATCGAGATCGGGAATATTCCCAGTCAAAATTTCGGAAGAATCGGCGAGTCCGCAATACACGTCATCCGGCACGGCTTTCGCCATCGCGATCGCCCGTTCGACGACTTCCGTAAGCGCCGCGGCACCAGGGTCTGTCGAGGAGGCCACCGCCTGTTTCTTGCCGAAGAAAACCCGTAGGCCTAAATCGCGACTTTCGGAACGTTCCACATGCTCGACTTCGCCGAGACGCTGGGCATGCGACAAGCCGATTGACTTGATATCCACCGCATCCGCCGCATCCGCGCCAGCCTTCAGGGCCCTGCCAACCAGATCGTTCAATAAATCAAGCGTATCGTCATCTTGCGCCATAGGCGTTTCCTCTCCGAAAATCCCCTTCGCGACCCCAGATGTACCCGCCGGAAGGGCCCCTGTCTAATGCGGCGGAAAGTAGGTTTGTAGGATCCAGATCAAGAACATCAGGATCACGCATCCCAGCGTCAGTAGGAACTGGATTCGGGCACGGTTCCATTCGCGGGGCGTCACACCTTCGCCCTGCGCAGCGCGTGTCACCCGAGCGGCTAACGAACGTCGTCGCAGGAAGAGGCCTACCAAAAGAATTACCGCAAATACGGTCGGCAGCGCCCAGGGATACTGCGCATTTAACGCGTTGAACGTCACCATTAGAGGCGCCCTCCAACCGCGAACAAATAGACCGCATAGAAGGAAACAACGGCCATCGCCAACCAAGTCAGCGACTGTCCAGCGATACGCCCTAACGAGGGGCCGGATGTCTTGTGCAGGCCTTGCGCGTGCAGAATCCGCCCGACGAAAAACCCAGCACCCATTACGTGGATCGCGAGAGTTGGCGCGCCGAGCATCTCGTCAATCGCCAGAATGACGAGTACGATCGCCGTTGATTCGATGTTATTGCCGTGGACACGAATGGTCCGGAAGAGATCGGAATTCCCCTCATACCCGAGATCAATGCGTTCCTTTGAACGATGCAGGCTGACCCGAATTGCCAGCACGAGAGCGAGCAACCCGCAGAGGCCGGCATAAAGGGCGGTAATGAGAGGTGGCGTTATTGCGAGCAGTCCCTCCACTAACCTTCCCCCGTGAGGGGGAGGGGATTTTGGACTCGAGCGCGCTCGTATTCCTTCCCCCTTGAGGGGGGAAAATTAGGTTGGAGATGACTCTGTTTGTTATTACCCACCATTCCGAATCGCTCGGTTGACAGCGCAAGTTACTGCGATCAGCGAAGCCGAGACAATGTTGGGGTCCTGGCCGATGCCGTAGAGGTGCTTACCGTCGACTTCGGTCTCGACGAACGCAATGGCCGAGGCGTCAGAGCCGCCGCCGACCGAATGTTCGGAATAACTGAACACCTTGATGTTCTTACGGCTATCCTTTTTGAGCGCGTCAACATAAGCGTCTATCGGCCCGTTGCCTTCACCCTCGATGGCCACATTCACGCCATCCTTCTTCACAGTCGCGGTCATCAGACGTTTCTCCGACGCGTGGGTATCGGCGCGGGTTTGATGCTCGACGAACTCATAGGGAGTCTTCGCACTCAGATACTCTTGATTGAAGGCTTTCCAGATGTCGTCCGGCGATTGTTCCTCGCCACTGGTATCTGAGATTTTCTGCACCGCGCCGGAGAATTCAACCTGCAAGGCGCGCGGCATTTGAATGCCGAATTCAGTCTCCATTATGTAGGAGATGCCACCCTTGCCGGACTGGCTATTGATCCGGATCACGGCCTCGTAATTCGCCCCCACATCGAGCGGATCGATCGGTAGGTACGGCACGTCCCATGCTTGGCTGTTGGAACTTTCCATTGCCTTCAGACCCTTGTTGATCGCGTCCTGATGACTGCCAGAGAAAGCTGTGAAAACCAGATCGCCCGCATAGGGATGACGCGGATGGACCGGCAGCTGGTTACAATACTCGGCAGTCGCGCGCAGCTCCCTCATGTTGCTCATATCCAGCTTTGAGTCGACGCCCTGGCTTACCATGTTCATGGCCAAGGTGATGACGTCCACATTGCCGGTGCGCTCGCCATTGCCAAACAGCGTGCCTTCGATACGGTCGGCTCCTGCCATAACACCGAATTCCGCGGCCGCGACACCGGTGCCCCGATCATTGTGTGGGTGCAGAGAGAGGATGACGCAATCACGCTTCGAGAAGTTGCGATGCATCCACTCGATCTGATCCGCATAGACGTTCGGCGTCGCCACTTCGACTGTCGCCGGCAGATTGATGATGGTGCGGTTTTCCGGCGTTGGCTGCCAGATTTCCATCACCGCTTCGCAGACTTCCATCGCGTAGGGCAATTCGGTCTGGGTGAAGCTTTCCGGCGAATACTCGTGGATGATCTTGGTGTTTCGCACCGTTGGGATCAGCTCCTTGATCAGCTCCGCCCCATCCGTTGCGATCTTCATGATGCCCGCCATGTCCTGATTGAAGACCACGCGGCGCTGAGTCGTCGAGGTCGAATTATAGAGATGCACGATGGCTTGCTTGGAACCATCGACCGCCTCGAAAGTGCGGCGGATCAACTCTTCGCGGGCTTGTGTCAGGACCTGAATTACCACGTCATCCGGGATCAGGTTCTCGTCGATGATTTTGCGGCAGAAATCAAAGTCGGTGTCGGAGGCCGAGGGGAAGCCGATCTCGATCTCCTTGAAGCCCATATCGCAGAGCGTTTTGAACATCTTGAGCTTGCGCTCCGGCCCCATCGGCTCGATCAGTGCCTGATTACCGTCACGCAGATCGACGGAACACCAGGTCGGTGATTTGGTGATGACCTTGCCGGGCCAGGTGCGGTCCGGCAGATCGATGGGGGTAAACGGTTTGTATTTCTCAACTGGCATCACGGCCATGGGTCTTACTCCTGAATTCGTATTCTAACGGTGCTGTCTTCGTGTGTTGCGGGCGGCGCAAGTACAGCCATCGGGCAGCCGCGATCAGGCCCGATAGCCGCCGCTAAGTCGCAACTGAAAGCGCAACGCGTTGGACAATGTGGTGCCATGGGAAATATTTCGAGAAAACTCGATCCGATCCCTGTGTATTCTTGTTCTGCTTAAATTCTTGACGATCATCTTCCGACCATCCCTTCCGACCTATTCTTTGATCCTCAAGCCCGGCCAAGCAGCCGGACGCCCCGACGCGTTTACGCCGGGCCGGTAAGTCGAAGGCCAAGAAGCCGAATGGTGGTCAAATTCGTCATAATTTGCGGAGTTTAAGCGGGAATTGGGGAAAAGGGCAAGAGGCTCGATCAAGATGGGTCGCAAAGACCTGCAAATGCGAACCCACCATAACAACGTATTAGCAACTATATCGACATTATGTCTATTTGGTGAGATGCAGCCACTTCGTTCTTGGACAAGTGAATAGACAACGCAATTGTGGTTGAGGGGGCAAAACAGACGTTTAGAGCCCAATCAGCGGTATTGTAATACTGTGTATGGGGTTGTTTCGCGGTTTTTAAACATAGCGGCGCAAGTGGCGATTTTCTCCACTCACGCAGAGCTATCCTTCGACACGCTCAGGATGACGCGTTTTGAACATCGTTGCAGTCTTCCCTGCCATCATGCGGAAACAAACACCCGCTCAGGCATTCGCTCGGTTCGCGAGGAACCACTCGATATAGGCGTTCACACCGCGCTCGATATCCCATTCTGGAGACCAATTCAGGTCACGCTCGGCCGCGGAGAGGTCGAAACGCCCGCGTTTATCACGGCGCGGGTTGGCGCCGAGTTCGATCAAGGCATTCGGAAAGGATTCGAAGACCAATTCGGCGATCCGCTGCACTGCTGGCATGTCCGGTCCCGCGACGTTATAGGCATATTGCGGCGTCTTCGGCGCATCGAGGGCCGCCGCCGTGGCGGTGACGATATCGTCGACATAGACGAAGGGCCAAAATTCTCCAGCACCCCAATCGAACTTGCTCTCGCGCCCGGCCATGGCGTCCTCGATCATCGTACGGATCGCGCAATCAGTGCTGCGACGCGGCCCGTAGACCGAGGAATAGCGGAGGCCAACCACATCAAGATCGTATTCGTCCCGGTAGGCCATGAGAACCAGGTCGGAAGCCGCTTTCGTCGCGCCGTAGACCGAGGTCGGTCGAAACGGCGTATCTTCCCTCACCGGGGAGTCCGGCGTCACCCCATAGGCGGAGCCGGACGAGCAATAGACGAACCGTTCGATACCGGCGCGATAGGCCGCCTCCGCCAGATCGATGGTCGAGATCAGGTTTACCCGGTTGATGAGATGCGGGGTGTCCTTGGCCAGCATGGGTCCCGAAATTCCGCCCGCATGGACGATCTTACCGACATTGTGATCCTTCAATAGCGCCGACAGCATATGGAAATCGCCGAACGGTTCCTGGATATGGGTCATGCCGTCGACGGGGGTGGGCGGGTCGGCAGGGTCGAGCCCGACGACTTTATCACCGCGCGCGGTCAGCAGCTGCGAGAGCGGATGGCCGACAAGCCCGCAGGCGCCGGTGATCAGAATGGTTTTCTCAGTCATTGGCTTTCTCCTTTAGCCTCGTCACTTCCAAATGCTTTTGCCGCTTCCCGGCAGCCCGAGGTCGCTCCACATGGCATCGACTTTCTCGACCACCGTATCCGACATGCGGATTTCCGCACCCCAGGCGCGTTTCGTCTCCGGCGGCCATTTGTTTGTGGCATCCAAGCCGATCTTCGATCCGAGCCCATCCTCGGGGCTGGCGAAATCCAGATAGTCGATCGGCGTGCCCTCGACCACGGTGATATCGCGGGCGGGATCCATGCGGGTCGAGATCGCCCACATCACATCCTTCCAGTCGCGGGCGTCGATATCGTCATCCACCACGATCACCCATTTCGTATAGGTAAACTGGCGCAAATACGACCACACACCCATCATGATGCGCTTGGCGTGGCCCGGATAGGCCTTCTTCATCGAGACCACGGCGATACGATAGGAGCACCCTTCGGGCGGCAGCCAAAAATCGACGATCTCCGGAAATTGCTGTTGGAAGAGCGGGATGAAGACCTCGTTCAGGGCTTCGCCCAGGATCGCGGGCTCGTCCGGCGGGCGGCCTGTATATGTCGAGAGATATATGGGATCACGGCGCATGGTGATGGCGCTGATACGGAAGACAGGGAACGGCTCGACCGAGTTATAATACCCGGTGTGATCGCCGTAGGGACCTTCGGCACCGGTCTCGTCGAGCATGACGTGGCCTTCCAAGACGATCTCGGCGTTGGCCGGCACTTTCAACGGTACCGTCTTGCAATCGACCAGTTGTAATTTCTTACCACGTAGCAGCCCGGCGAACTGGTATTCGGACAGAGTGTCCGGCACCGGCGTCACCGCCGCTAATATACTGCCGGGATCGGCGCCGATGACGACGGCGGCCGGCAGCGGCTCCGGCCTCTCGTCTTTCCAGCGCGCATAATGTTGGGCGCCCCCCCGGTGCTTCAACCAGCGCATCAAGGTCGTATCCCGCCCTGTCACCTGCATCCGGTAGATACCGAGGTTATATGCATCTGCTTTGTTGCCCCCAGGGTTGGGACCTTGAGTGACGACCAATGGCCAAGTGATGAGCGGGGCCGGCTCGCCCGGCCAGCAGGTCTGGATCGGCAGCGACGACAAATCGATATCGTCGCCGGTCAACAGCACCTCTTGGCAAGGCGCGGAGGAGACGGTCTTCGGCTTCATCGCCATCACGGTCTTCAGCAGCGGCAAGTGCGAGAGCGCTTCGCGAAATCCGCCGGGCGGCTCCGGCTGTCGTAGGAAGGCCAGAGTCTCGCCGACCTCGCGCAACTGGTCCGGCTCCCGATCCATGCCCCAGGCGACCCGCTCGACGGTGCCAAATAGATTGGTGAGGACGGGCATGCCGTAAGGTGTGCCATCGTCGCGCACGACATTCTCGAACATTAATGCCGGGCCGCCATCAGCCAAGACCCGGGTTTGAATTTCCGTCATCTCCAAAGTCGGTGAGACCGGATGCGCGATACGGACTAGACGTCCGTCCCGCTCGAGCTTTTCGATGAAGTCGCGGAGAGATTCATAGGGCATGGGCGCGATCCTAGCGACGGCGCGCTATTTGGCAATGCGGGAGAATGCGGATCGTCAGGCTTGGACGATGCCACCGCGGAGCGCACCCGGTTCAACATTCCGCCACAGTGCGGCTTGGTCTTCCGGTAACGCCCGGTTGTTCGGCATGGAGAGCCAGATGCGTTTCAGGCAACGCTTGTCCGCGCCATCCTCGTAAGCGGTACGCGCATGGTAGATGACGTGATTGTTGACCAGTTGCATATCGCCCGGCTCAAACCTCATTTCCATGCAGACTTCCGCCGCGACTTCCGCCAACAAGTCGAGCGCTTGCCACTGCGCGTCGCTCATCCGCGGCACCGTGTCGAGCTCCTGTGCCGCCTCCACATAGGTTCGCGAATAATGGCTGGTGAATTTGCCATCGCGCACACCGAAGACAGGGATACCGTATGTATTGAGCCGCCCGTCCTTCTCCTCACCGTGACGCGAGCGATGGACGACATCATATAACAGTGCGGCCAAATCCGGACGCCGCTTGATAATTTCGTTATTTACCCGAACGGAGCTCGCCAATTGGGAAATGCCTCCCTTCGCGGCCTGATGAATGCAGAACAGGCCGACGACATCCGCCCGGTCGGTGTGAAAGCGCAGCGGGCCATCGCTCGCCGTCCGCGCCCGCGAGGAATGGAACACGCTACCGTCCTTGGCGAACAATCGGTTGTCATTCACCGCATCGGTGTCTTTTTGTTCATTGACGATGTCGCGCAGCAATTCGCCGTGATAGTTCTGATAGATGGGCGTGCCGAGATTGAGGCACACGCCATACCAAATCCGGTTCAGGTCTTTCTCGTCGAAATGATCGACGGGAAACCCTTTCATTTTTACCAGCCCGCCGCCTTCTTCCAATTCTTCGGCGACGCGTTCAAGTTTTTCAGCGAAACGGTCGAGCGGGAAATCGTCTTTTGATGTCATCTCTCGCCAGGCAAGCCCGCGGCTTCGCACACACTCGAGCGCTGCTTCAAGCTCGGCGATATCTTCACTGGAAAGCTGGAACTGCCAGCGCGGATCGGATGCCATATCCCGTCCATGCCAGGCCTCGGGGCCTTCGATCACTTGCGGTTGGGGCTGGTCCATGGCGTTTCCTCCTGTGTTGTCGCAACACGTCAGTCGGTATTTTTGCGCGCAATGCGTCCGGCGGCAAGCGTTCTTCGTTTAATCAATCCCGCCGCTGCCCGACCAATAATAGGCCAGAAGAGACAAAACTCAGCAGGCACCGATGAATGCCGCCATCGGAAGCGGCGTGCCATCATGGAACTGCCCAACCGCAGTCCCGATAATGGCGCCGAGAAGAAACTGCATGGAGCCGAACATCGCGGCGGCCGCACCCGCCCGCCTGGGAAAGGGTTCGCTCGCTCGCGCCAACGCGTTCGCCGCCACGGGATTGAGCTAGCTCTTATGAATAAAGAGCGGCACGACAATCCCGATCAGACCCAACGCGCCGGTCGCTCCCGAAACCGCTAGCGATCCGCCGCCGATGGCAAGCTGGATGACACCAATCCGCATCATACCGCGCGCGCCGCGGCCCACCACCAAACGTGCGTTCAAGGCGGCCCAGGCCATCATGTCGACGGTATTGAGGCCGAAGAGAAAACCATAATGTTCCGCCGGCACACCGAAATACTGAATATAGACGAGCGGCGTGCCGGAGATACAAGCGAACATCCCCGCAAACGCGAAATCGCCCGAGAGATACATCCGAGCGCCATGCGGTTCGACAAAATCTCTCCAAACCCGCGCAACTGCTCGACGAGCCCGGCCCGTATCCGGCGATCCGGCGGATTGCTCTCCGGAAGCCGCAACAGCACCGCCAAAAGGCAAATCACGCCAAAGCCGTTGAGCAACCAAAAGATCGCGCGCCAACCAAACACGGCGGGAAACTGCCCGCCGACCAGCGGCGCAAACATCGGCGCGCCCCCATGACCAGCATCATCAACGATAATTAACTCTGAATTTATTAATTTTCTA
>CAJWTF010000008.1 GCA_913046825.1 uncultured Rickettsiales bacterium
CCCGGCTCCATCGCGTTCTGGGACAACCGGGCAAGTTGGCATTATGCGGTGAACGATTATCATGGCGCGCGGCGCCTGATGCATCGCATCACCGTCGAAGGGCAAGCGCTGGCAGCTTAATGCCACTCGGGAGGGGAACACTAAAATGAGTTTGGGAAAATTCACCGCCAGAGCAGCAGGTGCGGCGGCCGATGCTGTCGGCGAAGTGTTGGGGAGCGAAACCTACCCAGAATCCGAATACGGTCTCGCTGCACTGCTATTCCAACACATCGTCCAGAGTGAGCGAGGGACGGAAGCACGCAACCGCGCCTATTACCGACAGCTTATGTCGGAATGTTTGGCAACAGTGCGACAGAAATAGACTGCTTTAGATACAAACGGCTCTATACTTCGTCAACGGATTAACACGCGTCCCTTTAATCACGTGGAAAAGTCACCGCTTCTATTTTGTTGCCGTCAGGGTCGCAAATGAAAGCACCGCAATAAGTCGTCACCAACGCTTTGCGGAACCTAGGCGTTCCGTCGTGGCGCCCGCCTTCCGCAATCGCCGTCTCATAGAGCATTCACCGCGTCCGCGCTCGATGCACGCAGACACACGTGGTTTCCTGTACCTTCCGGCGTCGCGATCATGTCCTGGCGAAGGTTGATCCAGAACTCCGGATACTTCTTCCCAAACCCGACCGTATGGTCACGCTCGACGAGGCGTTCCAATCCGAGCGGTGCGAGGACCCTCCCATAGAATAAAGCGCTCGTGTTCAAATCCCTCACTGGGATGGAAATGTGGTCAATCATCGTGCTCCCCTTAAGTTCAATTTTGTGGCGTGATCAGCTTATTCGCCGTCCGATCAAAGATACCCCGATCGCATTCCTGAACGGCCTGTTTCCAGCCGGCCTTCTCGAACCGGTTCTTGTAGTTCACGCCTTCCGGCGAGTGGCGGGTAATGCCGTCGAACAGTCTCGCTAATTGTTGGATCTGGTGGAAGCCCATTGCTTCGATGGCTTGATTGATCACCATCTTCTGCATCATGTGCTGGTTGACCGGCACGCTCGCCAAGCGCCCTGACAGGGCCTCGACCGCGTGGTCCAGCTCGCCCTCGGGTCGGTTCAGGGTAACCCGGACGTCTTTTTCACAGAGTACGTTACGCATAGGAGTTTCTTTCGTCGACAACGCGTCAAACTTTCCACGATTAAGGTCCCGCGCCAAGAGCCCGGCTTGACACCACCAGGGGCCCGGTGGATATCAAGCGAGAGACTGCAATTTGTTATTGGAGCGCCACATGAGCAATCTTCTCTCGGATATTGAAGTGATTGACCGAGTTCTCGATCACATTGACCACAACTCGACCGACCTTGGGGAAGAGACCTGGTATGAGCCGACGAAGAACTATACCTGCCCCGAGCGCTTCAAAGCAGAGATGGAACTTTTCCGCCGCATCCCCTTGCCGTTCTGCCCCTCAGCCGCCGTGGCGAAGCCAGGCGACTACGTGGCGCGCGACGCCGCGGGCGTTCCAATCATCGCGGTGCGAGGCGAGGACGGTGTGGTCCGCGCTTTCCGCAACGCCTGCCGCCACCGGGGCATGAAATTGGCCGACGGCAACGGCTGCGCAAAGGCGCTGGTCTGCGGCTATCACGGTTGGGTCTACAAGCTGGATGGAAGCCTCGATTATATCCCGGACGCATACGGGTTTCCCGACCTCGACCCGGAGAAACACGGGCTCGTGCCGGTGACGGCGGAGGAGCGCTTCGGCGTCGTCTTCATAACGCAGGAGGCGCCGGTGAGCGACGGGGCCCTTGCCGACTATCCGGAAGTGCTAGCCCCGCACCAGGAACTCGTTTGCGCAAACGAGTTCGAGTACGAAATGAACTGGAAGCTCTTCGCCGAAGCAGGGATGGAGGGCTATCACATCAAGGTCGGTCACCCGAAATCATTCTACCCGTACGGCTTCGACAATCTAAACGTCATCGAGCCCTTCGGCCCCAACAGTCGGGTCACCTTCCCATTCCGTCGCATCGAGAAATTGCGCGACGTGCCGCGTGAGGAACGCCGGATCGACGGCAAGCTTACCTACGCCTATCAGATATTCCCAAACGTGCTGATGGCCCGTCTGTCGCGCCACACCGGCGTCCAATTCGCCGAGCCGATCAGCCCGACCCGCACGAAATATATCCGCTACTGCCTCTCCAACGACCCGATCGAGGGCGACGCAGAGAAGCTGGCCATGGTGCAGAAGGACATCGACTACGTCTCGGACACCGGCAATATCGAGGACCGGGATATCACCGTCGAAATCCAAAAAGGCCTCGCCAGCGGCGCCAACGAGCACTTCGTTTACGGCCATTTTGAGAAGGCCATCGTGCATTTTCATAAGACGATGGACGCGATGATGGAGAGGGTGGGGTTAGAGGAGTAGCCCTACCCCACAGTATACCCACCATCAATAACCAGTTCCGCGCCTGTCATCCAGCCGGACTCATCGCTCGCCAGGAAAAGACATCCGTTGGCGATGTCGATAGGTTGACCGAAGCGGTTCATCGGAGTCTTGGCGAGGCGGGGGATGGAGAGGACGGGGTCTTCATTGACGTCTCGGTTCATCCCCGTGGTCACCATACCCGGATGGACAGAATTCACCCGGATGTTCTCCGCTGCATACTGCAAGGCAGCCCCTTTGGTTGCGAGGCGGACCGAGCCTTTGGAGGCGTGATAGGCCACGCTATGGGGCGAGCCGACGAGACCGTAAATCGACGAGATGTTGATGATCGAGCCGCCACCGGCCTTCCTCATCTCGGGAATTACCGTTTTCATGCCAAGAAAGATACCGGTGGAGTTTACGTCCATCACCCGGTTCCAATCCTCTAGATCCTGGTCCTCGAGCTTAGGGGCGCCGCCAGGGCGACGGCCGGGTACGCCGGCGGCGTTCACCAAGATGTCGAGGCGGCCGTAGGTGTCGACAGTCTGTTTGACGACAGCTTGCCACTCGACTTCAAACCTCGTGTCGAGATGGGCATAGAAGGCGGTGTCGCCGATATCCTGAGCGACAGCCTGTCCCATGCTGTCATTGACGTCGGTAATGGCGACTTTCGCACCTTCACGCGCGTAGACGCGTGATGTCTCCGCACCGATACCAGACGCACCGCCGGTGACCAGTGCTACTTTACTTTCAAGCCGTCCTGCCATGCTTCAATCACCCTTGCTATTGTTCCCGAGAACCGCCTCTGCCGTATCCGGGTTCTAGTTTGTCCAGATTAGCCTTTGTCCCTGGGTCCCGGCTCTCCGCTGACGCTGCAACCGGGAAGCGATCAGATTAATCTTCGAAAAAAACATTAACTTTATCTCCGCCAAGCCCGGGACGTGGATATCAACATCTCATGCTTAGAACTCTGACGAACAATCCAAATCAATCAACAGGATTATCTTACCCCGCCGTCATCCCTCCATCGATAACAAGCTCCGCCCCTGTCATCCAACCGGACTCATCGCTTGCCAGAAACAGGCAGCCATTGGCGATGTCGATGGGTTGGCCGTAACGAGCCATCGGCGTCTTGGCGAGGCGGGGAGCGGAAAGTTCCGGGTCGTCGTGAACGGTCTGTGTCATTGGCGAGGTAACGAAACCTGGATGGACGGAGTTCACGCGGATGTTTTCCGCTGCGTATTGCAACGCTGCCCCTTTGGTCGCGAGGCGGACCGAACCTTTGGAAGCGTGATAGGCCACATTGTGGGCGGAGCCAACAAGGCCGTAGATCGACGAAATGTTGATGATCGAGCCGCCGCCCACATTCCGCATTTCGGGGATCACCGTTTTCATGCCAAGAAAGATGCCGGTAGAGTTTACGTCCATTACTCGGTTCCAGTCCTCAAGGTCCTGCTCCTCGAGATTGGGGGCGGAAGTGCCGTCCGGGCGGCGGCCGGAAACACCGGCGGCATTCACCAGAATGTCGAGGCGGCCGTGGGTGTCGACGACCTGTTTGACGACCGCTTGCCACTCGTCTTCACTGCGGGTGTCGAGAGGGGCGTAGAGCGCGGCGTCACCAATCTCCTCCGCTATTCCTCGGCCCGCATTATCGTTGAAGTCGGCGATGGTGACCTTCGCGCCTTCACGCGCGTAGACGCGAGAAGTTTCAGCGCCGATTCCAGAGGCGCCACCTGTTACCAGTGCTACTTTGCCGTCGAGCCGTCCGGCCATGATTGAGTTCTCCCGTCGTTGTCTTAGCCCTCACCCCGGTCCCTCTAACGCTTACGGGAGAGGGAGGGGCCTGCAGCGTAGCGGTGGGAGGAAAAGGGCATCGCGCTGCTGCTAACCGCCGAAGAATACGCCGTCCTTGAAGACGGTCGGGACCGTCTTGTTGGCCTCGGAATCGCCACCCATCGGCTTGCCGTCGGCATCGATACGGTCTTGCTTTGCCTGCTTTTGGAAATTTGGCGTGCCGATCCGCAGCATCACAAGGCATTCATCCTCGCTCGTTGCGTAGAAGCGATACAGCATGCCCTTCGGCATCATGATACCCTGGTTCGCGCCGAGATCGACTTCCTCCTCGTCCGGGCCAAAAAAGCGCGCGCTGCCTTGAAGGATGACGAAGACGTGGTCTTCATCGACATGGGCGTGCAAGCCGTTCTCACCGCCGGAGGCGTAGACCTTGAGGCGGACCGATAAGTCTTCAGTCGCAGCCAGCACGGTGTCAGTGCGACCCTTATCCAGCATTTGCGCTTTTAGGCTGAACAGCGTCGGCGCGTCATCATTGGTCGCCGCGATCTGATCCTTGAAAATATCTTTCGCCGTCATCGACGGTTTCGGGAATGAAATGTCGTTCATGGTTCTACTCCTTTTTCCACAATACTTTGTCATCCCCGCGAAAACGGGGCCCCGGGAAATTACAATCAGCCTGCTGGATTCCCGCTTTCGCGGGAGTGACAGAGGTGCTTATTGCCGCGCGAGCGGGCCACGCAGTAATTGGCCCGGTAATGCGCCGGTGTGCTTTTTCTCTTTCAACACGGTCTGACCCGCGACCACCGTCGCCAGCATGCCGTCCGCATACTGCTTCAGGCGCTTGGAGCCCGACGGCAAATCATTCTCCACCGTCGGCATGCACGGCTCAACCTTATCCGCATCGAAGACGGTGATGTCGGCGGTCATGCCTTCACGGAGCAAGCCCCGGTCATGGAAGCCCCAATTGGTCGCCGTATCATAGGTGATCATACGCACTGCTTCTTCCAGCGTGAGGGCCTCGCGCTCGCGCACCCAATGGCTCAGCAGGTGCGTTTGCAACGAGCTGTCCATGATCTGCGAGACGTGAGCGCCCGAGTCCGAGAAGGTCACGTTGGAGCGCGGATGCTTCATCAGCGCCAAGGCGTCGTCTTGGTTCTCGTTCGCCAGGGGTTGGCGGAAGAACGCCTTGAGGTCGTCCTCGATCGCCACTTCTATCATCGCGGCGGCCGGGGTGATGCCCCGCTCCTTGCCAATTTGGGCGATGCTCGGATGCGGCAGGCGGATCTTGTCCATGTGGTAGAACATGTCCCACTCGGGCGGACGTGCTTCGGCGCCGACGATTTCCGGCCCGTCATAGGGACGGTCGGCAATATCAATCAGCTTTTGTTTCAAAGACGCATCTGACTTGAGTTTACCGAGCTGCTCGTTCAACGGCAATTTGCGGAAATCTTTCCAGATATCCCAACTGTCGAATGGTGTCGCGGTTTGGAAGGAGAGGATTGAGTTGATCTCACGGCTGTGGACCTGGGTCCAGATGCGGGCACCCAATTGGTTCTCTTCCTCGATGATGTCGTAGAGCGCTTTCCATTGCCCCGGATATTTCTTACGGCTCAAACTGCCGAAAGTCACCGGACGGCCACTCTTCTTCGAGAGGTCGGCAAGGCTGCGGTAGACGCCCATCATCTTCTGCATCTCGCCCCGCTCCATCGCGAGCTGGAAGATGCCGGCGCCAGTCTCACCCATCGCCATGACCAGATCGCGGACTTCTTCGTCGGAGCCGATGCGGCTGGCGACAAAACGGTCGTCTGAGGTCAGATGGCTCGGGCTGCGCGAGGTCGAGAAACCCATGGCCCCGGCGCGCACGGCTTCCTGCACCGCCGATTTCATCTGCTCCATGTCAGATTCGTTGGCTTCTTCCTCGAATGCCCTCTCGCCCATGACATAGGTGCGGAGCGCCGAATGACCGATATAGCCCGCGTAATTGATACCCTTTGGCATTTTATCGACGGCGTCCATGTATTCAGGATAGGTCTCCCAATCCCAATTGATGCCTTCGAGCATGGCGCTGCGGGAAATGTCCTCGGCGCGTTCCAGGTTGCGGAAGACGAAATCAGCTTCACTCTCACGGCAGGGGGCGAGAGTGAACCCGCAATTACCCATCACCGTCGTGGTGACCCCGTGATAGCAGGAGCAGCTGCCGAGCGGATCCCAGAACACTTGCGCGTCCATATGAGTGTGACCGTCGACGAAACCCGGCGTTACAATATGGCCTTCCGCGTCAATCGTATCCTCGGCGGCTTCGCCTCTAATCATACCAATTTTGGTGATTTTGCCATCTTTCACACCGACGTCACCGCGATAGCGGGCGCCGCCGGAACCGTCGACAATCATGCCGTTTTTGACAACCAGATCGTAGCTCATATCGCCTGTCCTTCCCAATTCCCCTGATCCCGCCAACCGAGATCATCCATTTAGTTTGCTATTAATATGGGCTATTTGACCTCCGGGTCTATCAGCTTGCAAATGCTGGAATTGTCGAGATCGCCGTGGCCGTTGTTAATGTGTTGCTGATAGGCGGCTGTCGCGACCGCGCCCAAGGGCGTGGGGGAGCCCGCCAATTGTGCCGCCGCTTGTGACAGACGCAGGTCTTTCAGCATTAACTTCGCCATAAAACCGGGCTTAAAATTATTACTCGACGGCGAGTGGCCGAGAATTCCCGGAATTGGGCAAGAGCCTTCCAGAATCGTCGAGCTGCCGGTTGCTGTCGAAATAACGTCGAACAGCACCTTGCGATCGACGCCGAGCTTCTCTCCCATGATGAAAGCTTCCGACGTCACGAGGGTAATGACACCCGCGATCATATTGTTACAGATTTTTACGACCTGCCCTTGGCCCGGACCACCACAATGGACGATGTTCTTGCCCATCGCCTCCAGGATCGGGCGTGCCTTATCGAAAGTCGATTTTTCGCCGCCGCACATGAAGGTGAGTGACCCATTATCCGCGCCGACGGTACCGCCGGATACCGGCGCGTCGAGCATCTGAAATCCAGCTGCCGTCGCCGCTTCGTGCACCACCGTCGCGCTCTCGACGTCGATGGTCGAAGAATCAATGAACAGAGTGCCCGGATCCGCGGCTGCCACAACGCCATCGTTCATGAACACTTCGCGGACATTGCCGCCAACTGGCAGCATGGTCACCACAAAATCCACGCCTTTGGCCGCATCCTGGATCGTCTCCGCGCGCTCCGCCCCGGATTGGACGACGAAGTTGACCGCGTCTTCCGATAGGTCAAAAACCTTCAAACTGTGGCCCGCATTGATAAGGTTGCGCGCCATGGGTCCACCCATGTTTCCGACACCGATAAATCCTACTTTCGCCATTTTCTATTTTCCTATTTTTTTAGTACGCCCATGCTTCGTCTGGCTTAGCCTGAGGGTTTTAAAATTATGACCCTCACCATAAATGTATCGACGGGTGAGCTGTCATTCAGAACTCAGTCGTTGCGCTTCCGCTTTGGGCAGGGACGCACGACTTTCGCTTCAGGGTCGTATTCGTTGCGATCGGTGATGGCCAAGCTCTTGCCATAAATATGCAGCGATACTGAGGCCACTTCGCCTTCGTTATGTACGCTGTGGATATCGTCCGGCAGCAACGTACAAATGTCGCCGTGGGTCATTACCATCTCGTGGAAATTCTCGAGATCGGCATAACCTTCCTTTGAGCCATCGTCCTTGCGCAGCCACGTGATATTTTTCTCCGCGCCATCGATCCCAACAACACAGCCCCAGGTCTTGTGATCGTGCGGCAGCACGCCGCCCCCCGGCGACCAGCAGACGGTTTCGATCAGCAGGTCTTCCGGCTCTTCATGGATGATAGTGATGCCGATGCCCTGGGATTCCTCGACCCGGTAGTGATTGTCATCCACCCAGTCCTTCGTGTCGGCGATTTTCTTGGCGAGTGGGGCGACCCGCTGCAAAATTTCTTTGGCGTCCGTGTGCGCCACCTGCACCGCTTTCACGTCGGCAATGAATTCGCCCATTGTATAAGCTGACATATCCGTCGCTCCTTAGAATTTCGAGAAGAGCGAAGTGAAGCCGCGAAACTGGTCCTTGATGCCAAAGGTCCGGAGCGCGTGCCAATAGGTCACAACGTTGATACTGATCACCGGCTTGCCAAGCCAGCGCTCCGCCTCGTCGGCGATACGGGCGCCCGGCAGGTTGGCGCCGAACTGCACCAAGCATTCGACCGACGGGTCGTCGATCTCTTTGAACGCGTTGACAATTTCTTCGTCCGTCAGATGGCAGTAGGTGTTGGGGCTTTTTCCCTGCAAGTGATTGTATTTGACAATGTCGTAGCCGAGCTCCCCGAAGATGCCCTCCATCTTCGGCTCGATGGATTTGTAGTAGGGCTCGACGATAGAAATTTTTTTCTTGATACCGTGCAGCTTCAACGCTTCGCGGACACCGTCGACCGCCGTCGTGACACCGATATCGTGGCCGGCGCGGTCTTTCATGCGTTTCCGCAAATCCTCGACGGATGCCAGGGTCCCACCCCAGACGGAGAGTGCTGAAATTCCAAGCACCAGATAATCCGGATCGCACGTCATCACCCGTTCGACGGCACCGTCGAGCCCTGCATCGATCAGCTCGAGGCTCTTGTCGAAACTGTTGTCGTCGGTGGTGGGAATATTCTCGATATGCATGCGACCCAGATGATTGGTGACACCGGGTGGGCGCATGTCGTCGTATTCGGGCTGCACGACCGTGTTGGTCGACGGCGTCGTCACCCCCATCTTCGCGCGATATCCTAGATAATCGACCATCTTCTATTCTCCCTATTGCAACGATCAGCTATATATGGCCAGTTCGCTAGGTCCCTAGCCCCACCGCAATTTCAGTCTCTCAGACGCCAAGCAGGCAATCGGACCGATACCGTTTTACCAATGCCTTTCTCGCTTTCAATCGTGAGCGATCCCGCGTGCATCTCAACGAATGCTTTCGCCAAAGTAAGACCAAGGCCGGTGCCTTCCAGATTGCGAAAATTCGGATTGGCAATTTGGATGAACGGCTCAAATATCCGGGGGATATCATCCGTATACATGCCGACCCGCGTGTCTTTCGTCAAAATAATGAATTCATCTCGCTCATCGTCTATGACCGTGGAAACGAAAACAGTCCCACCTTTTGGCATGAACTTAACCGCATTGCTCAAGAGTTTGAGAAGGATCTGTTTCAAGCGCAATGGATTGGCCCAAAATTCACCTCGCCCGGCTACAACACGATTGTAAGATCAACACCTTTTCGTTCCACTCAATCTTGTAGCATTTAGATCGGTTCATGAATGAATTGGTACAAATCTAATTTCTCTTCATCGATCTCTATCTCAACGGCTTCGACTTTCGAAATATCGAGAATATCGCTAATTAAAGCCAAGAGACGGCCACCGGATTGATTTATGTCCGCCGCAAATTCGCGATACTTCTCTGAAATCGGTCCGAAATCAGAATTCCGAAGCACATCGGAAAACCCGGTCTCAGAGAAATCAGAGATGAAATACCGCGACGATACTGAATGCGATTAGGGGGATCTGACATCGCTCAACAAAAATCGGCGCATATCCGATGGACCCTCAAACAAATGTGTGACGCGCTCTTTGTGCGAATCCGTCGCCTGTCCATCCGATCGGAAATGCAGAACCAAGGTTCTATTGCCTTCGATTAATGCTCTGAGATTGAACTATTCAAAATTGTAATCTCGTTTGGCACCTTCAGGCGTCACATAACCCGCTTTCAGATCACGCTCGATTTCCGCTGCGTCACGCTCCGCCGGATTGCCATGACCACCGCCGCCGGGCAATTGCAGATGCACAACCTCGCCAATCTTAAAGGGAAACTCAGGCGAGCTTGATGGTGCGATGGGTTTATCGTCGACAGCAATACTAGCAAGAGCGCCCGGCTTACCTCCACCCAAGCCTTGCGGCGGAAACCGCATGCGGCCCGCGGCACCCGAGAACACCAAAGGCTGTTTTGGCGCCGTGCCAGGCTCATAGGCCTCGAATATCAATTCCTGGCCGAGGCCGCCACGTGATGTACCGGGACCACCCGAATCCGGTATCAATTCGCGCGCTTGATACAGGATTGGCGTCTCATGCTCCGACCATTCGATGGAGACGTCGCGGACATTATAAGGGAAACTGACCGCCGATAAACCGTCCTTGCCCGGCCGACCGCCCATGCCGCCGAACGAATGCTGATGTAGGGCGTAGGACTCGCCGTCCGGCTTATTGCCGGTCACGTAGAATTGCCAGGTCGGCAACGAGCCCGATTCCGCCGGTACCCTATCCGGCACAATGCGGGAGAAAATCTTGAACATCAGCTCCGCCACTAACATTCCAGCACTCAAGCGCCAGAAACACGCGGCGGGGTATGTGGGGTTCAGCAAACTGCCGTCCGGCGCGTTCAAGGTGATCGGGCGATAGGTCCCCTGATTGTTGGGCAGAGTTGGGTCGCAAATCATTTTGACCGGTACCGCGACATAGGCGCGCGAGAAGTTGATCGGGCAATTGACCGGACGGCGGACCTGCGGCGCGGTGCCGGTAAAGTCCGCATAAAGCTGATCACCTTCGATCTTAACGGTCACGACGAGTGGCTGCGGCTCCTCGACGCCGTCAATATCCATCATCATCTCTTCGCGCCATTCGCCGTCGGGCAATTCCCGCAGGCCGGCGCGAATGCCAGCTTCTGTGCGGCCAGTTATCTCGTCGCAGACTTCGCGCACATCCGGGAAGTCGAATTCCTGGCAGAGCCGTTCCAACTCACGGCACCCGGCCCAACCGGTCGCCACTTGCGCCCGCAAATCGCCGATCATCTTTTCAGCATACCGCACATTACGTCGGATCAGACCGAAGAGCATTTCGTTCGGCTCACCCGCATCGTAAAGCCGCAGCATCGGAATAATCAGGCCTTCTTCAAAGACTTCTTCAGACAGACCGGAACCTTTGCGCCCACCGATATCCACGTGGTGAATGGTATTCACCGCGAAGCCGACGAGCTTGCCCTTATGAAAGGCCGGTGTGGTGATGAAGACATCCGCAGTTTGACCGTTACAGAGCCACGGGTCGTTGCAGATAAAGACATCGCCCGGCTTCACGGTCTCCGGCGGGAAGGCCTCGATCAAATTGGCACCGAAGGCGGGCATGCAGCCGGTATGACCGGTCGCTCCCAACCAGGTTTGCGCCATCAGATAGCCCCGATCATCGAGTAATCCAGTGGACATATCATGCACTTCGACCACATCGTGACTGAATGCGGTACGGAGCATGGTTGTGGCCATCTCATCCGCGATGGCAATCAGTCGCGGCCAGATGACGTCGAGCGGTAATTCTGTGTTTCGCATAGCGTATGATCTAGAACGATTCACGCTGTCGCCCAAACTCTTAAATATTCGAATTCCCAGATAATACGTAAATGGTGCTGGCGCCTACCATCGCCTTCCCATTTGGCGCTGTCACGACCTCGGGGTCAGCCGAGTTGCGGTAAGCGATGGGTATTCCGTTCCCTTGCTCCAAATACTTCCATACAATGGCTTCCCAAGTGTCGTTTTCGGCGTTCTCATGACAAATTATCCATTCGCCGGCACCGGTGAATAAACTCTCGAGAAGCTCACTCAACCCCGGTTGTAGGAAGGCCGCGACGGCCATCTTGGGATATGAACGCATCGGTCGAATAACGATGCTGACACCAGCTCCGACGAGACACTTACGATTCTCGTCATCGACGCACTCCGCGACGACCGTACAGTCACTATTTTCTTCCCGGATCCTATGCACCACGTCGAAGGTTCGCCTGTCGGATTCCGCGTCATTCTCCCGCCAAGCCAATGCAAGAGCAATTTGGCAACTCCCGATACCGGCGCGTTCCAATACTTTTGGATCCGATATACTACCTAAGTTTCGCGTCCGCATTACTCAACGAGACAGGAAGGCCATCCGAGAACGATCGGCTGACAAGCACGATGTTCTGGTCCTTCGTCGGTGCGTCCTACTGCAGCTCGTCGACAAGACGTTTGAAATAGCACTCATAGTCCCGCTCGGATCCGAGTACGATGATATGGTCCGTCAAATTCGAGTAATTCCAATCTCTCAATTTGATGGCAGCCCTCCGTGCGGAACTATAGTCGAAGAAATCACCCGCGAATTGCCGGCGACAAAGATGCCACCGAAATAGATGATCAACGCCGTCGCGGTTCAGCCTTACCAACTCGCGGCCGAAAGTTCGCCATATCCGACGGTGGTCAGGCTGGTAATTGTCAGCCAAACACCGTCGCCGAAACCCATATTTTCAAAGTGCATCATGGCCGGTGAGTGGCCGAAAATGATCGGCGTGATATAACCGATCGCCGCTCCGGGCCACTGCACTATTCGAACTCGCGGCGCCAAATCGCGCCGGTGACGGCGGCGTTCTCGGCGACGCATGTCAAACGAGAAAACCACATTCGTCACCTTCCCCAGTGTCGCCATCCCTCGAGGTAATACTTGAGGATGACGGGTCGATCGATGCTGCTCACGGACGGCATAGAGTCAGGTCGCAAGTCTCGCTCGAAAATCGACATGCGCTCGAACGCCTGCGCATCGAAGAATTTAGTCTCAATGGGAACCGTGGTGATCTCTCCTGAAAATTCCAAAGGCGGGTTGGCCGCCATCGAAAACCCCCAATCGCCGAATGACGGGATCAAGAGGTGATAGGGATGCGCACGCCCGAATACTTTCGCGACAGTGCGATGGATCGCCCAAAACGCCTTGTTCGCAAAAACCGGGCTGGTCGCCTGGGTAACGAATACGCCGCCGGGCGAAAGATTGCTTTTTACCAAACGATAGAATTCTTCCGTGTAGAGGCGCGCGAGATCGGTATTGTTCGGGTCCGGCAGGTCGCCGACGATCAGGTCGAATTGGGTTCGTCGTTGCCCCAGGAAAGCAAAGGCGTCTTGGTTGATCACCCGCACCCGCTCGCTGTCGACCAAACTTCTCTCATTTAAAGCGAGCACATGCGGGTTCGTACGCGCCAGGTCCGTGATGGCCGGATCGAGATCGACCAATGTGACACGCCCCACTTGCGGGTATTTAGTGACCTCCCGCACCGCAAGCCCGTCACCGCCACCCAATAATAGGACCGAAAGGTCTGTCCGACCTTCTGCAACTAATGTCGACACTGCCGGATGGATCAGCGCCTCGTGGTAGCGATACTCGTCAATCGAAGAGAATTGTAGATTGCCATCGAGATATAACCGCAAGTCCTCGCGATATTTAGAAAGCACAATCTGCTGATAGGGCGTCCGCTTAGTGTGTAGAATTCGGCCGTCATAGACGTCGTTGCTCCAAACTTTGAGGATGCTGTTCGAAAAAAAGAATCCCAACCCGATGGCGCCGATGATTAAAACCGAGAGCCCTCGAAAAACAATCCGTGACCGTGCCCCAAGTTCCGGAGCAAAGCACCAGACCAACAACAGTCCGATGCTCATATTGATGAGACCGAAGATCAGCCCGGTCTTGAAGATACCAAGAAACGGCAATAGCAGCAGCGGAAAGGCAACGGTAGCGAAGACCGCGCCCAAGTAGTCAAGCGCAAGGACATGAGCGATGCTGACGCGCAATGAATCGTATTTCTCAAGCAATCGGGTCAGGAACGGAATTTCTAGACCAATGAGAAGTCCGATCCCTATCGTCAATCCGGCATAAACCGGCATAAAGATATTGGTGTGGGAGTACGCTAAATAGAGGAGCGGAATGCTAAAGCCACCCAACAATCCGAGTATGATTTCCGCGCCGATAAGCGTACGTATAAGGTTTGCAACTGAGTACTTCGAACAGTACGCACCGATACCCATCGCCGCCATGTAGAGGCCGATGGTAATCGAAAAATACTTAACACTGTCGCCAAGGAAGTAGGAAACAGTGGTCGCGATCAGCAGCTCGTAGACGATGGAACAAAGGCCGGCGACAAAGACCGAATAGACGAGAGCGAAGATTTCGCGCGATCTCGTGCGCTCTTGCGCCGCGGAGACCACGTCTTCCATCATTTTCCTCCGGAGAGCCCTCGCGAAGACACACGCGGGCCACCTCTACTGCCCTGACGCACACTGCTACCGTGATGATAGACCCTGGTGTTCCCACCGGAGAAGAAGAAGAAACCGCTACTGTGCCCACTATAGCCATAGCCGCTTCGCGCCGGCGCCAGGATAACCAGATACATGACAAACAACACACCGCCGCTGATCAGCATGGCCCATAAGGTTTTACTCATCAGTCACGATCCGCCCATTTGCCGATCATCGTCAGGATCGATTGGTTGCGAATTTCGTTCAGGATGATACCGATAATTAATATGATAATTCCGAGCCAATTGAGTACCTCGGAACCACCCCGTTTATATTCGATGCTAACGTCGAGATAAGTACTGTCCGTCAGATCCTTCACAGTCCGTGCGTGCGCCGAAGCGCCTTTCACATTGAATTTTAGATAATAGTTACCCGGTTTCGGTAACACTACCTTTACGCTGCGTGTTCTTTCTGATTCGGTCCAATCGTACCCGGACTCATGGAAAAATTCGCCACCGAATGCCGTTATCGAACGTTGCCCGCTGTCAAGAACCTCGACCTCTACATTGTTCCATGATTGGCGGACTTGACGGTTGCGCAGTGTGATTTCGACGAGGGTATCTTTTTTCGATGTGGTGATTGGCCCATAAGGGTTTGCAGTCGATACCGTACGTTCTACCGTGTTGGTACTGGCATTAAAGAAAAATCCGGTCGCCAAATAGAGCAACGAGAACCCAATAAAGACCAACGCAACATATCCAAGGTGGACGCGGTCCTCTTCAGGCTCTTGATAGCGCTCACGGAATTTTCGACCGAATGTTTCCGACATCGTCTCGCCCTCCCCTAAATCAACGCGACCAAAACGATCGCGAAGCCGATCGAGCAAAACATTTCGAGAAACCCGGCAGCAACATTCTGGTCGCCCGAAATCTCAGCATCGAGGTCGTGACCAGTAAGGATAAGCTTATCGACAAGAAAACGGGCGGCAAAAAGGAGAATTGCACCCGAAATCGCCAATTCCCCGAACAAGATCAAATTCTCGGTCCAGCCGGCGAACGATCCAAATGTCGAACGGCCTATAATCAAGCCAACCGCCGCCAATGTACCGCCGAACCCAATCCCGGCGGCAAGGTTCCCCTTCTCCACTTCGATCTGCAGGTGATAGGGGGTCAACCAATCATATACTCGTGTGAACAATAAGAGCGTTACCTGGCCGAGGACGAAAAAGGCAACCGCCGTCAGCACACCGCCCCCCTCGCCATGGAGACTGCCCCCGGCGATAAGTCCGGTCGCTACGTATACACCGCAACGGACGGCGGCCATCCCGCAATTTTGATCTTCCACAATCGCGGTGATATTGCAGAACTTCGAGAAGACCACCTTGTCGAGGCACCAACGCGAAATGTTCAAGAAGACCAGGCCTAGCAAGCTGTATCCAAAAACCTCAAAAATGTCCTGCTGCAGGCTGACGCTTGGGCCTGACACGACACCGACAAAAATAAACGACACCCCAAGAAAATATCCGCCAAGTGTGATGCCAATGGCGGGGTTGTCCTTTTTCGCCAGCTCTTCGATCAGATGGTATGGTGTCAGAAAGTCCTTCAGTGCCTTCGCAGCTAATAGGATAACTATATAACAGAGGGCCAACGCCGCGATCGTTCCGAAATCCGTCAGCGTTTCCGCCCAGTCCATCTCAAGCATCTCCCGCGACCGAATAAATACTGATCTGAGACTCTCTTATCGACTGACTAAAATGGCACTCGAAAGTGCCGTCCGACCATCGCTCGACCGTCATCGAAGTCTTCTCGTCGTCGGATTCAAATTCCCAATAAGTAAAGGATTCACCGCGCGAGAGATCGCCATCCCGATGAAACACTGCCTGGCCCCTGTCTTCGAAATGATAGGTCATTCCTTCGACTTGCAGCGTGTGGTCATCATTGTCGGTCAGTGCTTCCATCTGACCCTTGGTGAGACCGGTTTCCTCCAGCCGCGCCTTCCGCAAGGTGACAGAGACTTCGACCTCATCGTCGTCTTCGACAGTCACCCAAAGCCGTTGCGTGCCGGCATCGCCTTCGATTTCGAGCCATTGAAAGCCGTCCTCGTCATAGACATGCCGCCCAACGACAGAAACGTCGAAGTCATCCATATTTGGTCCGACACCACGAAGACTGAACACACCGCCAGGGCGCATGTTTTCAATGCGTGGGTCATTCGAGACTGCCGGCCGTCCAGAACCCCGGTCGGTCAGGCTATTTTTGCCACCACCGCCGCCGAAATTCGCGCGATAAACTTTGTATCCGATAAAGCCAGCAACAACGAGAAGGATTAACGAGAAGAATTCCATGAATTAAATTCACCACCGCTGTGTCGTCCGTTTACTATCACCGTCAGACCGGATCGCTGCTCTTGTCCGGCAAGGCCAGTGGATCCGCTAATCCCATCCGCGATTTGAGTTGTAAGAGCGCATCTGATCCGCCATTCGAGCTCGAACCAGCCAAGGCCTTCTCGATCTCGGAATCAACGGATTTATCGATCTGCGCAATTTCGCCGTATGCCTCGGCGAGAGATTGCTCTTCGTCGACTTTCTCACGCATCCGCTCCAACATCGCGACCGTGCCGGTAGAGTCTACAGACGCGAGCTGCTCGTTCAGCTTCCGAGTGGCAGTACTCACCTGCGCCCGCGCTTTCAGCGTTTGCAGTTCGTTCTCCCATTTCGATATTTGATGCTTCAGCGTCTCGATATTATTCTCGAGCTGGCTGGTCATTTTCTCGTAGTTCTGGAGTTCCTGAGCGATCGTCGTGGCCCGTTGAACTGCTCCGTCACGTTTGGCCAATGCTTCCGACGCCAGTCGATCTCCGTCGGCGGCGGCGAGCCCACCTTGCTGCATTTTTTGCAGTAAAAGCATCGCCTTTTGCTCATAATCGGTAGCGATCTCTTTCTGCCGGGCGACGTCGCGACGCGAGCGAATGGCTTGCGCCTTCACTTTGGCAAAGCCCTCAAGGCTTTCCTTTAGATCCTTGCGCAGGTCTCGGATACCTTGATCCGCCATTTTGATCGGATCCTCAAGATGATCGAGTGCGGAATGGGCTTCTGAATTACCCCACGTCATCATTCTTTTAAATAGACTCATGGCTCGTCCCTCTCCGGGCGATGGTTGTCAGGAAGCTTTCGAGAGCGCGATCAGCTCGTCGGCGAAGCTTGCCAATCCCAAACTCAACGCATTGATTGATGCATCCAGTTCGTTAAAATCCAAATTTGCCAATTGCAGCGTATCGCGAAACAAGAGCTTCGTGCCGCCTTCGTCTATCACGAATGCCCCGTGAACCAGCTCCCGGTTCATCTGCAATAAACGACGATACGCATCGGCACCGGCAGCAACCGGCAGCTCCATTATCAACTGTTCAATGATCAGAATTTCATCTTCGCAATCGACGATAAGATTGCTGATACCGCGGCTCTCGTCTTCGAGGACGAATAGCGTCTTCTCGACGTTCACACGTTCAACACTTACGTCAAGGAGCTCCACGAATTCCGTCACTTTTTGGAAGTACTCTTGGCTCATCCCTTCCTCGCTTTCGACTCAATTGTGCAGCTAATTTCGAGGTGTTAGGTAGTGATCGGCAAAGAGACAGTCAAGGATCACCTACCCTGCCCATTATTACAATCATTTCGATTATAGCATTGCACTGACTTATGGCAGATCGATGACAAGCGATCCGTATGCGTCGATTTCTACGCTCGCACCGATGTCGACGATGGTCGTCGATGTTACCTCTTCGACAATCGCCGGCCCGAGGAACTTCATCCCCGGTCGTAAATTTGCACGGTCATATACCGCAAAAGGAAGCATCTCGCCCCGCGACGCGGAATAGGCAGGGCGCTCGCCCGTCGGCACGGCTGCACTCCCGTCACCCACTTCCATCGGCGTCAAATCCAGGCCCGCACCAGCGATCTCTCCCAAAACCCGAAGATTGACGATTTCCGCCGGGACGTCGTCGTAGAAATATCCGTATTTCTCACGATAGAGCCGGGCGAAGGTATCAAATACTTTCTCACCTTCGGGCACACCTTCCAAAGGTATGGTGACTTGATAACTTTGGCCGATATACCCGACATCGAGAGCTCGGCGGAAGCGGCGCTCGCCCGCCTCTTCAATATCGTTGAGGAGCGTGGATATCTCAGACGCCATCACATCCATCTGCGCCGTGATCTCCTCCGCATTGAGCGTACGAATCGGCGCTTTGTATGTTTTCACCATGTCGTAAGCGGGTGGTGCTACCAGCAGGCCAAGTGCGGAGAGAACTCCGGCTCGCAACGGCACGACCAGCTTTTGGATATGCAGCTTGCGGGCAAGGTTATAAGAATGCACCGGCCCCGCGCCGCCGAAAGCCACCATGGTCGCTTCCTCCGGATTGCCGCCGCGTTCGGTGACATGCATTCGTACAGCCGCCGCCATGGTCTCGTTGATCACGTCGTGGACGGTCCAGGCGGCCTGCAACGTGCTGCGGCTTTGCGGTGCCCCAATATCCCGGTCGAGCCCGTCACGCGAGCCCGCGTCGTCAAGCGACATCGTGCCGCCCGCGAAATTCGATGGATTGAGATATCCCAGGGTGAGGTCGGCATCTGTGACCGTCGGCCGCGTGCCACCCTGGCGATAACAGATCGGCCCCGGGTCCGCGCTGGCGCTCTCCGGCCCTACCTGCACGATCCCCATTTGATTGACTGCCGCGATACTGCCTCCACCGGCGCCGATTTCGATCATATTGACGGCAGGCACACCGACAGGAAATCCGCTGGACTTGGTGAACCGTTTTGAACGCGCGACCTCCAGCTCATCCGTGATCGGCAAGGCTTGGTCCCGAATGAGACACGCTTTCGCCGTGGTCCCACCCATATCGAAGGACAACACGTTCCGGATATTCATCAATTCCGCCAATTGCCGTCCAACAATAGCGCCTGCGACCGGCCCAGATTCAATCAAACGAATGGGAAAATCACCGGCCGTCGTCGTCGAACCGAGCCCACCGTTCGAAAGCATGATGTGCAACGGTGCCTTATAACCAGCGCTCTGCAAACCAGCGTCCAAATTAGCGAGGTAGCGTTTTGCTAACGGTTTGACGTAGGCGTTGACCACCGTCGTGCTGGTCCGCTCGAATTCCTTGATCTGGGGCAACACGTCCGATGACAGCGTCAGTGCTATTTCCGGGGCCAGCTCACGGACGATCTCCGCCGCGGCCTGTTCGTTTGCCGGATTGACATAAGAATGAAGGAACGCGATGGCGACAGACGTGACGCCTTCCGCCCGCATCACCTCAACCGCCTGCTCGACATCCTCGCGCTGGACGGTTTTTAAGATATTGCCGTCGGAGAAGACGCGCTCGTCGATCGGCAAGCGCAGCCAGCGGGGCGCCAAGGGCTCGGGCGGGTCGGCGAACAGCTCGTAGGTCGTCACGCGGACGTGGCGGCGCAATTCCAGAATGTCACGGAACCCTTTGGTGGTCAGCAACGCCGTGACTGCACCTTTGCGTTCGATCACGGAATTCGCAACCAGCGTCGTGGCATGGGCAATTCGGCGGGTCGCTTCCACATGCCCCTCACACCGCTCGTCGAACGCCTTCACCCCGGTCAAAATTCCGACCGATGGATCGGCGGGTGTCGTCAATGATTTAGCGATGTGAATTTCACTGTTGTTCTCATCTAGCAGGACGAAATCAGTGAAGGTGCCACCGACGTCCACGCCCAAGCGATATTGCTGATTTTCGCTCACGTTGCCTCCCGTTGGCCATAAGGCCGATTCCGCGCGCATTGCTATTGAGCTTGGGTCGACGGGCTATCCGTCAAGCGGTGCTATTCATATGGCCGCTTGAACAACCGCGCATCCTTGGGTGTTGGGTCGGAGGGGAGACGAGAATTACGGAACTCGCCGACCGCCTCCTCAATAAGATGGCTCAGCAATTCCGTGAACAACATCGATGGTGTTGCCGCTTCCCATAGGAAATAACCAAAGGAGCCAGGGCATGGATTGACTTCGTTCAACCACAACTCACCGGTCTCACTGTCACCGAGAAAATCGATGCGCGGCGCGCCGGTACCGCCGACCGCTGCGAAGGCGGCCGAAGCCCAATTACGAATGTTCGCCTCCAGCGCCGCCGGCATGTCCGGGTTGATATCACGGGTCAGAGACAGCATGCCGTCGCTGGCGGTCCCAGGTGCTTTCGACCCACCCTTCATATCACCTCCGCCCGACATGTACTTTTCCTTGAAATTCAACAGCTCGGCGCTGCGCTTCGGCCGCTCAATAGCCGACGTCCTCACCTCGCCACCGAACGCCGAGACCGCGACGTTGTATTCGACTAAGTTCGGAACAAAAGGCTCCATAATCGCAACCGGATCAAGCCGGAAGATCGACGGCAAGACTTCCCGCAATTCCGCCATATCGTCGACCTTAGCGACACCAATGGAACTGCCGAGATGGCATGGTTTTACGCAGGCCGGAAACTTCGCATTACCGACCGCCTCCGCTACCGCCGCACCGGTGAGAACCACGCCGTCAGCCGCACGACGTAGAACTGCGCAGTCCAATTGTGGTATGTCCTGGCCCGCCAACAAGCGCTTCGTCACGGATTTATCCATCAGGGCTGCCGACGCCATCGTGCGCATGCCCGTATAGGGCACACCCACCATCTCAAAAAGGCCCTGAATTTGGCCGTCTTCGCCCTGATTACCGTGAAAGGCGAGCAAGGCAACATCGAAGGTGACGGGCTTACCACGCCCGAACATGCCAGATTTGCGCGGGACCAACTGACCCTCTCCGTCGTCGGTCGCGTCTAGCATGACTTCGGTCAAATTGCGACGCGCATTGTCGTCGGGCAAATAGTTAGCCCGATCGCGCAAGGCATTGCCCACAAACCATTTGCCTTGACTTGAGATATAGACAGGAAATGCGTCATAGGCGCTGGCATCCACTGCGCCCATTGCCTGAAGGCCGGTAACGATGCTGACATCATGTTCTGGCGAGCGCCCGCCGAACAATACCGCGACTCTGCGCTTGGCCGTCATCGGTTCCTCCTTCGGCGATTCGCAATTAAAGGTGCTAGCAGCGAGTACCACTCCCCGAAATAGACACCAATGAGCTTGCCGAAACGCGGCAAGAACAAGGCCTTATCCTGATAATACCGGGCGGGTTCTTTCAAGGCTGCGCTAATTCGGTTAAATGCTTCCTCAGTCACCGCTGACGGAGCGGTGACAATCGTTTATCGAGACTGTGCGAAACGGGTCCGGATGTCCACTAATTCCCGGCAATTCGAGCAAGACGGCCAGATAATTGCGTATTGGACGCTCGGTGACGAGACGGCCGACCGGCAATTCGTCTGGGCGCATGGCTGGGGACAGGACCATCACGCCTTTCTGCCGCTCGCCGAGAGTTGGCAATCCAGCACCTTAAATATCGTCTTCGACTTCCCTGGATTCGGTGTCTCGCCAAGACCAACCAACGATTGGGGAACGGCGGAATATGCCGATGCCTGCGCCTCCTTCCTCGCAACACTACCAGCGGGCCGTCGGCTCTGGATCGGACATTCCTTCGGTTGCCGGGTGGGCCTGCAAATTGCCGCCCGCCATCCAGAATGCATCGACGCTCTGTTTCTGGTCGCAGCCGCAGGGTTGCAACGCAAGCGCTCGCCGCTCGCCGCCCTGAAGGTAAAATCGAAAGTGGCGCTCTATAAGTCTCTGCGCGCGTTGCCGATGGGCGACAAGGACAGATTGCGCGAACGCTTCGGCAGCGCCGATTACCAAACGGCGGGCGAGATGCGAGGCATCCTAACCAAAGTGGTGAACGAAGACCTGAGCGAGGTTGCCCGGCAAATCCGCTGCCCGGTCCGATTGGTCTTCGGCAGCGCCGATGCGGAAACGCCGCCGGAACTGGGCCGACGATTGGCGGAACTCATCCCGGACTCCCAATACATTCAATTGGACGGACTGGATCATTATTCCGTATTGGGAGATGGACGGCATCAGACGGCGTTCCAACTGAAGCAATTCGCCTATGCATTGGAGAATGAGACATGAGCGCACCGGTTTGGCTATTTATCTGGATCATCTTTCTCGTATTCGCGGCTCGGCGATTGATCCTACTGCTGCATGTCTTCCAGCAAGAAGAATACGACGCTCCGCGGTTCCTCAAATGGATCGTCTCCTCCCGGTCATATGACAAACGTTTGAGCGTCAACATTCTGCTGCTCGTGGCCGTCGCGTATTTCATTCCGCGCCTCGGCGGATGGATCCTCCCCGCCATCGTCGGCGGTTTCTTGCTGACCGCCGCTTGGCGTGAGCGGAACCCCCTCAAGGACGCCAAAAAGAAGCTCGTCTTGACCGCGCGCGCAAAGCGCATCCTGATCGTCGCGATGATCTATGCGGCGGCGATGGGATTTGCCTTCTCTTATCTCTATCTCCCACCAATCCTGTGGCTCGTCCCTATCCAAGCAATGCCGTTGATGCTGGCCTTTGCCGTTTGGACCCTGGCCCCGCAGGAAGCATACGTGCAGCAGCGCTATTGGCGTGAAGCGCATGAGAAACTCGGGCGTCTGGAGGCCAAGGTGATCGGCATTACCGGTTCCTTTGGCAAGACGTCGGCGAAACACATTCTCACCCACGTGTTGGAAGCCGCCTCGACAGGTCTTGCCACGCCCGGCAGCGTCAATACGCCGATGGGGATTGCCCGGATTGTGCGCGAACAGTTGCGGCCCGAGCACCGCTATTTTATTGCCGAGATGGGAGCCTATGGCCCGGGTTCCGTCGATCGCTTGTGCCAATTGGCACCGCCGGATTTTGCCGTCATCACAGCCGTCGGCAAGGCTCATTACGAGCGTTTCAAGACCCTGGAGAACGTAGCCAGCGCCAAGTTCGAATTGGCCGAAGCGACCGTCACGCGCGGTGGCAAAGTGATCGTCACAGAGGACGTGCTCTCTCACGCCCCGGCGCGCGCCTTTGCTGACCGCTATCCCAACGCCATAATCGTCTGCGGTGAAAGTGAAACCTGCGACCTGCGGATAGTGACTCAATCACAAACCAAGGACGGCCTATCCCTCTCCCTGACCTGGCAGGGCGGGACGTATGAGTTCACCGTGCCAATCTTCGGCATTCACCAGATCACCAATATCGCTCTCGTCTTCGCAGTAGCCTGTGCCTACGGCGCCGATCCGGAGGCAGTGGCGCTGGCGCTGAAATCAACGCCGCAGATCACCCATCGCTTCGAAGTGAAACCGGGCCCGAACGGCGCGGCATTGATCGACGATGCTTATAACTCCAACCCCGAGGGCTTTGCTTCCGCCCTGGAAGCGCTCGACATATTGGTTGGGTCCGATGGCCGTCGGATATTAGCGACACCGGGCATGGTGGAACTAGGCGAAGCTCATGATGAAGAGCACACACGCCTCGGCGAGATCGCTGCGGCGCATGTGGATACCCTGCTCGCGATTGTACCCAGTCGGATCGAGAGTTTCGTTGATACCTTCGAGCAACACACGGGCGACGAGATCGAGACCATCCGTTGCGAGAGTTTTGCCGAAGCGAACGACTGGATTGCCGAGAACGCGAAATCCGGAGATGTAGTCCTCCTTGAAAACGACCTGCCAGACTTGTACGAACGCCGCCTCGGCATCTGAACGGCCCGCCAAAAGCTACTTGCCAGTCAATACAAGGCCGCATAATTTGTTTGTTTACATACAAGTTTAATGTAGCTCAGAGGGACCATTGCCCGAGTCATCAAACGATACTCCCGTCATTGCTGGTATTGACGTCGGCGGGACGTTTACCGACCTGCTGCTCATCGACCGCGACGGGGTCCGCGTGGTCAAGACACCGACGACCGTTGAGAATCAGGCATTCGGAGTACTGGCGGCGTTAGCGGAGACCGGCACTGCGCTCTCTTCCATCGGCGCCATCGTCCATGGCACCACCACCACCACGAACGCGGTTCTGGAGCGCAAACTTTCGCGCACCGGGATGATCACAACCCAGGGCTTCCGCGATATTATTGAGGTCGGCCGGCGCACCCGCCCCCAACCCTATGGCATGTTCGGAACCTTCGAGCCGATTATCCCTCGCGAACTGCGCTTGGAAGTCGCCGAACGGATGGATGCAGCCGGCAAAGTCGTAACGCCATTGGATGAAGATCAAGTCCGCGCGGCCGCCACGCGTCTAATCGAGCTTGGCTGCGAATCCGTGGTCGTACATTTCCTCCATGCCTACGCCAACCCGACCCACGAGCAACGGACGACCGAAATCCTGCGCGAAGTTTGGCCGAACGACTACATCACCGCCGGGCACGAATTGCTGTCGGAATATCGGGAGTACGAGCGCGGTGTCACCGCTTCTGTTAATGCCGCCGTCCGCCCAATTTTACATCTCTATATTAGACGCTTACAGGACGAATTGACAGCCCAAGGGTTCGGGCGCGATCTGTTGGTGATGAACGGCAATGGCGGCATGGTTTCAGCCCGACTGGTCGATAAGGAAGCCGCGAAAACCGTGATGTCGGGCCCGGCATCGGGTGTGATGGCGGCGGCGCATGCCGCCAAGCGCGCTGGAATCGACAATCTCATCACCTACGATATGGGCGGCACCTCGACCGACGTCGCGTTGGTCATGGACGCAGTGCCCGCGGTCAGCAACGAGCTCGACGTCGAATACGCAATGCCGATCCATGTTCCGATGGTCGATGTGCGCACCATCGGCTCCGGCGGTGGCTCTATTGCTTCGGTGACGGATGCGGGATTGCTGAAGGTTGGACCGGAGAGCGCGGGCGCGACACCGGGCCCGGTTTGCTATGGTCGAGGCGGCGTAGCGCCGACAATCACCGACGCAAACTTGATTTTGGGACGTCTGAACCCCAAAAAACTCCTGGCGACCAAGGAGACACCCGCCATCGACGCCATCCGGCAGGTTTTCGAGGAGAAGATTGCGGCACCGCTCGGGCTCGACGTTGATACGTCGGCGGGCGCTATTCTCCGGGTCGCCAACGACCGAATGGCAGGCGCGATAAGGATTGTCTCGATATCGAAAGGACATGATCCTCGCGATTTCACGCTCTTCGCGTTCGGCGGTGCGGGTCCATTACATGCGGTATCGCTTGCAAAAGAACTTGGCATTCCCCGCGTGTTAGTGCCCACCCGTCCCGGGATCACCAACGCGCTTGGCTGCGTCGTCGCTGACGTTCGACACGATTTCGTTCGCACAGTGAACCGACCGCTCGATCAGGTCGATATGGCGAACGTGCAGGGTATATTCGCCGAACAAATTGCAGACGGTCGACACCTTATCGATTCCGAAACAATTGAAATTGACGACATGCGTATCCTGCACGGCGCCGATATGCAGTTCATCGGACAAACTCATCTAATCTCGATCTCCCTGCCCAGCCTCGACACCGCCCGAGAGGAGATCCAGCGCATCTTCGAAGCGGCCTATTTCGACCGTTTTCAGGTCGAGCTGCCGGAAATTCGCGCGAATTTGGTCAATCTTAAGACATCGGTCATCGGTTTGCGTCCCGAATTCGATCTCGGGCGCATTCTGGATTTGTCTTTGCGCGCCGCCAGCGTCGAAGAGGCCGCGGATGGACAAAGGCAGGTGTGGTTCGACAGCGAATGGCACGCCACCGCCATCTACGACCGCGACCGGTTGCCCATTGGTGGAAGGTTCATAGGACCCGCCATCATCGAGCAAATGGATACCACCATCGTCATCGAGCCCGGCAACAGCGTCGAAGTGGACTGCGACGGTAACTTATTGATTGAGATTGGGGACATCCGATGAGCGACATCGACCCGATTACCCTGAGTGTCATCCAAGCGGGCCTGCAGCAAGTCTGCGACGAGATGGATTTGACGTTCTCGCGCTCCGCCTTCTCTCCCGTTATCGCGGAAGCCAACGACCGTTCCGACGGCATCTACGATGCGGAGACCGGGGAGCTTATTGCGCAGGGCGAGTTGGGCTTGCCGGTCTTCGTCGGCACGATGCAGTTCTCCACGATGTCGTTGATCGACGACATAAAGACCGGCAAAGCGCTGCCGCCGGAAGAAGGCGACGTCTATATCGTCAACGATCCCTATCTCGGCGGAACGCATTTGATGGATGTGCGTTTCGCCATGCCCTTCTACTACGAAGGTAAGCTATTTTCTTGGCTGTCAAACACCGGGCATTGGCCGGATATTGGCGGTTCGGTTCCCGGTGGATTTTCCGCGAACGCCACGGAAGTCGAACAAGAAGGCCTGCGCCTGCCACCGGTCAAGCTGGTAAAACGGGGCGAGTTGGACCAGGAGATTTACGCGATCATCTGTTCCAACATCCGCATCGCCGATCAGCGGATCGGCGACATCAAGGCGCAGATCGCGGCGTTGAAGGTGGGCGCGCGGCAATTGACTGCTCTGCTTGACCGCTACGGAACGGATACGGTGAAATCCGCCGTCCGCGAATGGCGCGGCCGGGCCGCGCAACAAATGCGGGCCAAGATCACACAAATTCCGGACGGTACCTATCGGGGAGAAGCCTGGGTCGATTCCGATGGTGTCGTGGACGAGCCGTTGCGGATCGCGGTCTCCATCGAGAAGAAAGACGGTGATCTATATTTTGATTTCGGGGCGTCGAGCCCGCCCTGCCGGGGACCGATGAACAGCGTCATCGCGACCACGCGCTCCTCGGTTTATCTGGCGATGAAGCACATCTTCCCAGAAGTTCCGATCAACGCGGGTACTTTCGATCCGCTACATATCAAGGACCCGGATGGCACTTTCCTTTATGCGAAGTATCCACGCCCGGTCTCGGGTTGCGCCGCCGAGGTCTCGCAGCGCATCGCCGAAGCCGTCTTCGCGGCCCTGGTCGAACCGCTCCCGGATATCGTCACAGCGGCACCCGCGGGCTCAAGCGGTAATTTCGCTCTCGGCGGCTACGACCCGGAAAAGGACCGGTCCTTCGTGATGTATCAAATCAGCGGCGGCGGATATGGCGGCAACTCGGATCACGACGGCCTGACAAACGGCTGCTCGACCATCGGCATCTCGAAGACCCAGCCCATCGAAGTGCTGGAGCAGTACTATCCGGTGTTGTTCCACGAATACGGATTGCGGGAAGGCTCAGGCGGCGCCGGGAAACAACGGGGCGGTTTCGGCGTCAATTACACGGTCGAGCTGCGTCGCGGCAAAGCGCAGGCTTCCTTCGTCATGGATCACGGCCGGGTTGGCCCACAGGGCGCACTTGGCGGCGGTGACGGCGGCAAGAATACAGTCACCGTGCGACGCGGTGGCCAATCCTATACACCGGAACATCTCTCGAAGGATCAAGATATTCCGATCCAACCGGGAGACATCGTCGCTGTCGGCACACCGGGCGGCGGCGGATTTGGCAATCCGTTCGAGCGCGACCCTGACGCGGTCCTGCAGGATGTGCGCCGCGGCTACTACACAGTGGACCAGGCGCTGGCGCTCTTTGGTGTCGTACTGATGGGTGATTTATCCAGTATCGACAGTGATGCCACCTCATCTGCACGGGCTCGGTAGGAGCACCACATTGGCAAATTCACCTTCCCCTCCTTACAAACTGGAAGACCAGGTCGGACATTTATTGCGTCGCGCCAACCAACGACACGCGGCCATATTCTTCGAAGGTCTCGGCGCCAAGCAATTAACCCCGCTGCAATTCGCCGTCTTGGTCAAAATTGGTGACGAGGGCGAGGTCTCGCAAAATCTGTTGGGACGCCTGACCGCCATGGACCCGGCCACCGTGCAGGGCGTCGTCCGGCGTCTGCGCGAACGTAAATTGATCGAAGCCCGTCCGGCCCCCGAAGATCGCCGACGCAGTCTCTGGAAACTTTCCGCGGCGGGCGCGCAATTGATAGGCGATGTCATACCGACCGCCGAAACCATCACCATAAAAACGCTGGCGCCGCTCAGCGCAAAAGAACAGAAGGCCCTTTTGGACATGCTGAGAAAGCTCTCTTGAACCGGATATCAGAATTACGTAATTTGTATGTAAACAAACAATATTTGAAACATGCCTGAAGTCTACGAAAGACCAAAATCACTCGACGCAGCTCTCGGAATTCTCGCGGGCGACGACTGGACCGTCTTGGCGGGTGGGACCGATGTGTATCCCGTCGCGACGGATGCTTTCGCATGGGGTCGGCCCGCACCAACACGGATTCTCGATATTTCAGCCATCGACGAGTTAAGCGGTATTCAAGAACAAGATGACCGCTTTCGCATCGGCAGCTGCGTCACCTGGACGGAACTCGTCGAGCACGATCTGCCGCGATATTTCGATGGCTTGAAACAAGCTGGCCGTGAAGTCGGTGGTGTGCAAATTCAAAACCGCGGCACCCTCGTCGGAAACATCTGTAATGCCTCCCCCGCCGCTGACGGTGTGCCACCCTTGATCGCGATGGACGCAGACGTCGAAATCGCCAGCGCAACCGGCACCCGAACCCTCACCATCTCGGATTTCCTGCAAGGAAACCGGCGCACTGCATTGGGTGAATCGGAACTCGTGACTGCGATCCTCGTCCCGAAACACGGCGCTGCGGCCCGCTCAACATTCCTAAAGCTGGGCGCGCGGCGTTATTTGGTAATTTCCATCGCAATGGTCGCCGCTGTCATAGATTGCGACAACGACAACCGCATTCTACATGCACGGGTTGCGGTCGGTTCCTGCTCGGCAGTCGCGCAACGCTTGCCCGAACTTGAAGAGGCACTGGTCGGGAGCATCCGTGACCGTTCCATCGGCACCATCCTCACGTCTGCAATGTTGTCGCCGCTCTCTCCCATCGACGACGTGCGCGGCGATGCCGGTTATCGGCAATCCTCGGCGGTGACCTTGGTCCGTCGTCTGCTGACGAAAATCGGGAGTGCCGCATGAACGATTCTCATCCTCCATTTACACGCCTCTCACAATTCTCACTGAATGGTGAAGCTCGCGACTATAAGGGCGATCCCTTTAAACGACTGGCCAATGCACTGCGCGACGACTTCGCGTTGACCGGCACAAAAGTCGGCTGCGATGCCGGTGATTGCGGTGCCTGCACGGTCCTGATCGACGGACGCCAAGCCTGCGCCTGTATGGTTCCGATGGCTCAGACGGACGGCTGCGAGATCACCACCGTCGAAGGGTTGAGCAGTGTGGGAGAACTGAACCCGTTGCAACGCGCCTTCCAGCATCACGGGGCCGCGCAATGCGGCATCTGCACCCCCGGCATGCTCATGGCCGCGACTGAACTCCTAAACGGAGAACCGAAACCGGATCGAATTTCCGTTGAAGACGCGTTGGGCGGCGTGTTGTGCCGGTGCACGGGATATCAAACAATCATCGACGCGGTGGTGGATGCGCACACTTTCGCCGATGCAACACCCGCACAGCATCACGGTCCATCGGTCGGTAGTCGGTTGGAACGTGTCGACGGCGTCGCCAAAGTCAGCGGCACGGATCAATTTGGGGCGGATAGCGCACCCGCTGATGCACTCTGGCTACGGCTCTATCGCTCGCCCCATGCACGGGCAACCTTCCAAGTCGGCGATCTTGGTGCGTTTTTGGCAGGATCGGATGGGATCGAGACCATCCTGAGCGCACGGGACGTTCCAGGCGAAAATAGTTTCGGCGTTTATCCGCACTTGAAGGATCAACCGGTCTTCGCGGACGGACATGTGCGATACCGGGGCGAGGCCGTGCTCGCGATCGTCGGCACTCGGGAGGCCGTGGACGGAATCAACTTCGGAGACCTGCCCATCAAATGGCAGCCGCAAGATGCCGTCACCGGCGTGGACGCCGCCTTGCAATCGGGCGCTACAACCGTTCACGACAACACTCCCGGCAACATCCTGACGACAGGGCGATTGCGCAAAGGTGAGATGGACGCGGCTTTCCAGAGTGCCGCCGTCGCGGACGGCACCCTGCAGACGGCTTTTGTCGAGCACGCCTATATCGAGCCCGAGGCCGGGTTCGCCGAACGGGTCGGCAATCGCATCGAGGTCACGGCCTGTACTCAAGCGCCCTATATGGATCTGGACGAATGCGCCCGTGTTCTAGGCGTTGAGAAGGATGCGGTCCGTATTATTCCGTCCGCTTGCGGAGGCGGCTTCGGCGGCAAGCTGGATGCCTCGGTACAATTACCGCTCGCGGTCGCGGCCTGGAACCTCAATCGCCCGGTCCGTTGCGTCTATACGCGGATTGAATCCATGGCATCGAGCACGAAGCGGCACCCAGCTATGGTTACCGCCCGCGCCGCCGCCGACGCCGACGGCCGCCTGACCGGATTCGAGATGTCCGCCGATTTCGACACCGGCGCATATGCGTCTTGGGGACCGACCGTCGCGGACCGGGTGCCCGTGCATGCGACGGGTCCTTATTTCGTACCCAACATCGCGGTGGATTCGCGCTCGATCTATACCAATGGCCCGCCATCCGGCGCGTTCCGAGGTTTCGGCGTGCCGCAAGCGGCGATGTTGCAGGAACAGCTTTACGAAGATCTCGCCCTGCAGCTTAAAATCGATCCGTTGGAGTTCCGCCATATCAATGCTATCCGACCGGGTATCCCGACGGCAACAGGGCAAAAGCTGGAGCATAGCGTCGGCTTGGTGGAATGCCTCGATGAGCTGCGCGCCCATTGGACGAAGCTCCGCGCAGAAGCCGAGGCTCAGAACGCCGCCAACAGCAGCGTGCGTCGACGCGGCGTTGGGATTGGTTGCATGTGGTATGGCTGCGGCAACACTTCGATGTCAAATCCGTCCACCATGCGTGTCGCGCTGACTGGCGGAGGACGCCTCACTCTTTATAGCGGTGCGGTCGATATTGGCCAGGGCTCCAACACCATCATGTTGCAGATTTGCGCCGATGCGCTGGGCCTACCAACCACCGACTTCTCTTTGGTGCTTGGCGACACGGATCTCACAGCGGATGCGGGCAAGACATCAGCGTCGCGCCAGACATTTGTCTCCGGCAAGGCTGCATTCCTCGCGGGCCAGAACCTACGTGCCGAAATCCTGCGAATGGCGAATGCGGGAGATGCCGCAGTACTGCGTTTAGAAGGCGCCACCATCGCTGTCTCTGATGACGAGCGCATAACGCATATCGCCCTTTCGACCCTGCCGATTGTCGATGGAGAGGGAACCGTTCTGCAGGGCGAAGGAACCTTTGATCCGCCGACCACGCCGCTCGACGCTGACGGGCAAGGCAATCCTTATGCGACTTACGGTTTCGCCGCCCAGATCGCCGATCTCGAAGTTGATATGGAGCTTGGCACTGTTCATCTCCGTCGTATCGTCGCGGCGCACGATCTCGGTAAGGCCATCAACCCGACACTGGTCGAAGGTCAAATCCATGGCGGCATCGCGCAGGGGATCGGCTTGGCGCTGATGGAAGAATACATTCCGGGACGCACCGAAAATCTGCACGATTATCTGATCCCAACATTTGGCGATGTGCCGGAAATGGACGTCATTCTGGTCGAGGACCCGGAACCCCAAGGCCCTTATGGTGCGAAGGGCATCGGCGAGCCCGCCTTGGTGCCGACCGCCCCGGCAATCTTCAACGCGGTGCGCCACGCGACCGGCATCCGCGTGACCCACGTACCCCTACTACCGCACCGTCTCAAGGCCGCGCTCGATGCCAGGCTGGAGGAGGATTGATGCAGGACGATACACCCGACATCCCGCAAGGCGTCGACCGAACCGAAATGTTCGGCGCCCGTGAGGGCATGGAAGGCATCATCCGTTGCGATGCTTGCCCAGTGTTGTGTCGCATTCGCCCGGGCCGCACCGGTGCCTGCGACCGCTACGCCAATGCGGACGGACGACTGATCCGAACCGACCCCTTGGTCCTGTCTGAACGCGCGACCAGCGAAGGCGGCGAGATGGTTCCCTTCCTCGCCAACAAGCCCAATTGGAATGGCAACCCGGTGACCGGATCGGAAGTCTTCGTGACGGGAATCGGCTCCGGCACTACGTATCCCGACTACAAGCCTGCCCCCTTCATTGTCTCCAGCGACTATAAAGGCATCGACACCGTTACCGTCGTGACCGAAGGCATCTTCAGCTATTGCGGCGTGAAGGTGAAAATCGATACTGACCGCCATATCGGTAGCGAGACCGCAGCCATCCGTGCGAACGGCGAGCACGTGGGCCATGTCACCACGGCGGAGTACGGATCGCAGATGCTGTCACTCGGCGGGGTCAATCACCTGACCGGCGGGACGAAGAAAGAAGGCAATGTCACCTGTAAGACGATGATGGCGCTTTGTAATAAAGAGGCCGTCGAACTCACCATCGATGACGGCTCAACCGTAATCGTGCAAGCGGGCAAGGCGCCAATCATCGACGCCGTTGAGGAACAGCGGATGCGTGTCGGCTGCGGCTCGGCGACAATCGGCATTTTCGCCCAACAATGGCATGGAGAAGCCGACGAAGTCGTCGTCGTCGACGATCACATCACCGGCGTTCTCTCCGAACATCAGGCGGGCAAGGTCCTGCATATGCCGCCGACCGGCATCAAAATGTGCGGCCGACGGTCGACGCCTGGGCGCTATTTTCAGGTGGCAGAGCCAGGCTCCGGCTGGGGCGGCACAGACATCAAGGACCCGTTAGAGATCATCGAGGGTTTCGACCCCGACGTCGCGTGGCCGGGTATGCGCCTCTTGTTGACCAGCACCACGGGCGAGGACTCTCTCTATTGTATCCTGGACGACGCGCTGAAACCAATCGAATTCGACATGCCGCATCCGCTAGAAGTCGTCGTCGATCGGATCGGCGAGAACTGCGAGCCTTCACTCTCTACCGTCTTGTTCATGGGCGGTGCCGGTGGATCGCTGCGCGCGGGCGTCACAGAAAACCCAGTCCACCTAACACGCTCGGTGCGCAATCGCCTCACACGGGTCACCATGGGTGGCGCTCCGGTTTACGTATGGCCAGGCGGCGGGATCACCGCCATGGTCGACGTCATGCAGATGCCAGACGACTCCTTCGGCCATGTGCCGACCCCAGCCATCGTCGCCCCCATTGAGTTCACGCTCGCGCGTTCCGATTTCGCGGAACTCGGTGGACATACGGATCACATCACCTCGCTCACCGATGTCGTGGCAGAATTCAAAGATGTCGCACGGCGCAGCCAATGGCGCCCAGACAATCCCTGGCCGCTCGCCAAGAGAACGGATTAGAGCGACGTCATGAACGCCGTCGCGCATCAAATCCCGACGACTGTAACCGACCGCCAAACAGCGCATCTGTCGGCCAATCGTTTACATTTGCACGAAGGTCCGATCGATCTTGTCATTGGTGCGGAAGGTTCGCCTGATGCGGTCAGCGAGGCCTATCGGCGCGCCGCCAAACGCTTTGACGGCCTACTTGCCTCTTTGGTCGGTGAATTGGCGACCCTTCGCACGCCGATTAGCGACGAACCGTCAGAGGTATTCGGCCCTGTCGCCAAGCGAATGATAGCTGCGGTTCGCCCCCATGTTGGCCACGTCATAACACCGATGGCGGCGGTCGCCGGCGCGGTTGCAGACGAAATCTGCGCCGCCATGTCGACGGTCGACGAAGTGCGAAAAATCTATGTGAACGATGGTGGTGATATCGCTTTCCATCTTGGCACTGGCGAATCCCTCGCGGTTGGTTTGGTACCGGTGCTCGTCGATGCCCAGTTGGGCGGCAGTGTCGAAATCTCATCCGACATGAGCGTGCGCGGAATTGCGACCAGCGGCATGGACGGCCGGAGCTTCTCATTCGGAATTGCGGACGCGGTCACCGTGCTGGCCTCTTCCGCCGCCAGCGCGGACGCCGCCGCGACCCTGATCGCGAATGCGATCGACGCGGACCATCCCGCTATTGAGCGAGTGCCTGCATCTTCACTCGACCCGGATAGCGACCTTGGCGACAGACTGGTGACAGTTCAGCGGGGATCATTACCGCTAGAGAAAATCGACGCGGCCCTATCGCAAGGCGAAGGATTTGCGCGGCGCCTCCTTAAGCGCCGCGTAATCAACGCCGCCTTCTTATCTTGCGCGGGCCACATTCGGACCGTGGACGACAATTATACGAATACGATTGAAACAAACTTATCTTAAATCCGCACCGGCGTACGGTGCGAACTGGAGGAAAAAGACGTGATCGACCCCATTTTGATCGAAGAGCTAATCGGCCCCTTCCTGCGTGAGGATATCGGCTTTGTTGATCTGACCTCGACGATCATGATCGACGCGGCGACGGTCGGCACGTTTGACGTCAACGCCCGCGAGGACATCGTCGTGGCCGGTTTGGATGTCGCGGGCGCGGTCTTCCGCCGGTGCGAGCCGAACTGTACATATGAGGCTCGCGTTAAAGACGGCGATCACGTCAAGGACGGCACGACGCTGGCGCAGGTATCGGGAAAAGCGCGCGGCCTACTTACGGCGGAGCGGACAGCGCTCAACATCCTCCAACACCTCTCCGGCATCGCCACGCTTACGTCGAAGTACGTGAAGGAAATCGAAGGCACCAACGCCACCTTGATCGACACGAGAAAGACCACCCCGGGACTGCGGGCGCTCGAAAAACACGCCGTCACATGTGGTGGTGGACGAAATCACCGCTTAGCGCTCGACGGCGGCGTTTTGGTGAAAGATAACCACATCGCCGTCTGCGGCGGATTGACAGCGGCGATCCAACGGGCCAAATCCCAAGTCCCAACGCTGACGAAAGTACAGGTCGAATGCGATAATCTTGATCAAGTGAAAGAAGCACTCGAAGCGGGTGCGGAATCGCTACTGCTTGATAACATGTCGCCGGATACGATGCGGCAGGCCGTCAAAATCGTCCAAGGCCGGATCACGCTCGAAGCGTCCGGCGGCATCACGCTTGAGACCGTGCGGGCAAAGGCAGAATCAGGTGTTGATCTGATTTCGACCGGCAAGATCACCCAATCGGCCCCCTCCGTAGACATTGGATTGGATGATGTCGACATCTGATCACCTCCAGCGTTTGGCACCGGAGGTTCGATGACGGGCACGCTCTTTCTCATCGTCGGCCCTAGCGGTGCGGGCAAGGACACGCTTCTCGACGGCACTCGTGAGAGCTTCAAGGGCGATAACAGTTTTGTCTTCGCAAAACGTGTCATCACCCGACCTGCGAGTGCAGGTGGCGAGCAACACGATGCGGTCGACCTGGAAGAGTTCGAACGGCGACGGGCCGCGGGTGGATTTTTATCGGAGTGGCGCGCCCACGATCTTTGTTACGGCTTACCGATAACTTTGGCTGAAGACCTAGATCACGGTCGCCACGTGTTGGCCAATGTCTCGCGCTCGGTCATCGCCGATGTCGCTGCGCGGTACGAGAATGTCCGGGTCGTTGAAGTGACCGCCTCGCGAGATATCCTGGCAGCGCGACTCGCCGCGAGAGGCCGCGAGAGTGCCGAAGATATCGCCCGGCGCTTGGACCGAACCACCACTTCTTATCCGCCCGATATCGATGTTATCAGCGTGCTCAACGACACCACGCGGGAAGATGGGGTCGAGCGTTTCGTTACTGCTATCCGCCGTGCCGTTCCCGGCACGTTGCGCATTCGCCGTCTTCCTATCGATACGTGGCACGAGAACATCTGCTTCTTGAACCGAGCCTGCGACATCTATACGGCAACCGACTATTTGGGCGCTGGAAAAGTCGATATTGCGGGCGCCGGACGCAGTGCTCGCGCAAAGGTTAATATCATCGATGACAGTAGTCTTGTCGGCAACGACGAGATCGGCCTCTCCACGCATGCCTTCGAAGAATTGGGACTCGACGCCGGTACCGAGGTCACGCTCGAGCGGACCCCGTCACCGAAGAGCATCAACGCGTTGCGCTCGAAACTCGCGGGCAACGAACTCTCACTCGACGAAATGCATACAGTCATACGAGACATCGCCGAAGACCGCTACACCGACAAGGAGATCTCGGCTTTCTTGGTCTCTGCCGCGCGGGATTTATCCATCGGCGAAGTTCAATCCTTGACCCGGGCAAGAGCTGAATTCGCCCATCGTTTCGATTGGGGACGTGACCTCGTGGTCGACAAGCATTCGATGGGTGGTATCCCCGGCAGCCGCATTACCATGATCGTCATTCCGATTGTGGCGGCCCATGGCCTGCTGATCCCCAAGACATCCTCACGCGCCATCACATCCGCCGCCGGTACCGCGGACGCCATGGAAGCTATTGCCCGCGTAGACCTCTCCCCCGAGGAAGTGGAACGCGTCGTCGGTGAGGGAAATGGATGCATCGCATGGAACGGCCGTCTTAATCATTCCGCCGTCGACGATGTGATGAATTCGATCACTCGGCCACTCGGTATCGATTCCACCAAATGGGCGGTCGCATCAATCCTCTCAAAAAAACTCGCCGCCGGCGCGACCCACGCCATTATCGATATCCCAGTCGGGCCCTTTGCCAAAGTTCGACAGGGGCGCGAGGGGCGCGAACTCTCACGATTGTTCGAAGATGTCGGCGATGGAATCGGCATGAAGGTTATTGCCCGCGTGACAGACGGTTCACGACCCATCGGGCGCGGTATCGGTCCCGCGCTTGAAGTCAGAGATGTCTACAAGGTTCTGCGCAATGAATCCGATGCGCCGCTGGACCTCAAGGAGAAAGCATTGGGTTTCGCCGCTTCAATCTTGGAATGGGACCCGCTGGTGCCACGCGGCCAAGGGCGCCCACTCGCCGCGGAAATACTGCATTCCGGGCGCGCGTTGGATGCATTGGAACGCATCGTTGACCTGCAGGGCCGTCGGGATGATCCAGTCTTGCCTGGTGATCTGGTGCACGAGGTGGTGGCCCCACGGTCGGGCGTCGTCGAGCGTATCAATTCATATCAGATGTCCGGAATCGCCCGTAGCGCCGGGGCGCCGATGGATAAGAGCGCAGGAATCGACCTTTGCATCCAAGAAGGCGATACATTAATCGTGGGCGCTCCGTTATACTTTATTCATGCAAATGTGGAGACGGATTTCCGAATTGCGGTCGACCGATCGGAAAATGATTCTGGAATTAGAATAAGTTAGTATATTCCCTTAAAAATACGTGTGAATGTGGGAGTTAGAAGAATAGCCTTATTCATTTGTAAACTAATCACGGCTTAGGTTAGCAGGCAGGCGCAGCATTGACGAAGATCGTTTCATGGTCTTTACCGTCGACTTTTCCGGTCTTGGCGTGGCGGCGGAGCCGAATACATTCCGCCTCGACGCAATCATCAAGGAAATTGAGATTCCCTCGAGTTCTCCCGCCGAATTCTTATAACTCGTGACCAGTTCGCTCTAAAGGCTTCTTGAGTAGGGTCAATTTGCGACCATGCTATGCACATTCGTCGAGCCGCGCCGAAATCGTCTCATTTTTTCGGGTGCCGCCGCGCCGGAACCGATATTCGGCAAAATGGATACTCGAGAACTTCGACTGGAAGACGGAAATGGCATGCTTCTCGGCGTCAGAGACGGCTCCGTCTGCGAAGACCGCAAACTCGCGTTTCCCAAAGGCTCGTTCATGTTTCTCTTCAGTGATGCACTCTTTGAAAGCCCTACCGTCGATGGCAGCGACACATTGGAAATCAACGGTGTAGTGTATTTAGCGAAAGATGCGCTCACGAATGCTTCAGTAGCGCCGTTAGAACATATCCTCAAACGCTTCGATGCCGAGGTAGAGCAGCCGTTAAACCACGATCATACGACCGTCTGGCTCTCTCACTAAATCAAACCACTATTGCGGCAATAACATATCGGCGATGATTTGTGTTAGCTCGGCAAATGTCCGAAACACAAAGCCGAGTGCCCCGCCGCCGACAACAGCCGCGACAAGCCATACCCAATGCCAACCCACCACCAACACGCCGAGCAATACCAAGACTGGCAGCGAAATGCCGACCATGACGGCCAGTTTCGCTCCGTGTTGAACCATAAACCGAACCGCCGGATACTGCTCCATTCCGCGTCTTCCCTCTTCTTCACGTTCAATATTGTGCGCGCGATTGCACTTGGTGTCGATTACATTAGTTAAATAACTAAGCATATGAACGAAGAGGGAAAGATGGCGAACCAAACTCTATCCAGTCTCGACCTCGCGAAAGAAATGATTGCGCTCGACGCGGCGGCGTTGACCGAGGTCGATATCGCACAGCTCCAACGCCTGATCATGGACTACAGCGCTGTCACCTTGTGCGGCTCCGTCCAGCGGTGGGGCCGCAAGATGCGGGTCTGGGCGCAGGAGCAAAAGTCGAATGGCCCGTGCCGCCTCATCGGCTCCGGCGAGTTAGCGAATGCAGCCACCGCCGCCCTTGCAAATGGCACCGCCGCCCACGGCTATGAACTCGACGATACCCACGAAGCCTCCAGCAGTCATCCGGGCGCTGTAGTCATTACCGCCGCTCTTGCCGTTGCCGCCGAATGCGGCTCGAACGGACGAGATATCCTCGCCGCCATCGCCGCCGGTTACGAGGCAATGACCCGGATCGGTCGCGCTGCCATCTCGCAGCAAGTCACTGAGCGCGGCTTCCACGCGACCTGCCTATTTGGTCCGTTCGGCGCAGCCACGGCGGCCGCCAAATTGATGGGTCTGGATGCGGAAGGTCTCGCCCGATCTTGGGGCTTAGCCTTGTCCATGGTCGGCGGCTCTTCGCAATTCGCTCATGAACCGCAGGGGACCATGGTGAAGCGCATGCATGCGGGTATTCCGGCCATGCACGGCGTGATCGCGGCACAGCTCGGTAAGTTGGAAATATCGGCGCCGATCAATTCTCTCGAAGGTCCTCTCGCTTTCTATCATCTTTACAGCGAGAACCCGAACCTGGAACTCCTCGCTAGTCAGGCAGGCGCCCCACTTGAGATCCACAACATCAGCTTTAAGCCGTATTCCTGCTGCCGAAAATTCCATTCAATGATCGATTGTTTGGAGATCGCCACAGCAAACTTTACGCATAATCCGGAAGACATCACGAAGATCGACGTCTATTCCCCCGGCAACGCGATCAAAAAACACGCAATCCGGCGACCAAGCTCCGTCATGGCGGCTCAATACAGCATGCCCTATATCACCGCCGCAACACTCGCGTATGGACCGAAGAAATACGGCGCTTTCGAGACCGCCTACCACCAAGACCCAACGATCCTCTCGCTGATCGATAAGACCGAAGCTCATCACGACCCAAAACTGGACACCTACCTCCCTGACCGCATGGCAAACCGGGTTACGGTCCATTTCGCGGACGGGCGCGAAGAAAGCGCGGAAGTGATCGAAGCTCTCGGCTCGCCAGAACGAACACTCTCGTTCGACGGTGTCCTGGAGAAGGCCGAACCGCTGATCGACATGGTCGACCCGTCGATGAACCTCGCCGCGATCGCGGACGCCGTGCGGCGCCTGCCGGAGATGACCGATATCGACGAGTTGATGCGCCTACTCGTGGCCAGAAATTACGACGTGACCAACACCATGGCGGCCGACTGATTTTTACCGTGGCTGTCATTCCCGCGCAGGTGGGAATCCAGTGGCTCAGTTCGGATGTTCTGGATTCCCACCTGCGCGGGAATGACAGATTGCATTTTCCAAAGGCTGGCCCCGAATTTTGATTTCCTTCGATCCAATGCTGGCCCTCGCCGTCGGAGCGGTGTTTCTCGGCGGATTGTCACGCGGCTTCACAGGGTTTGGCGCAGCGCTGATCATCATCCCAGCGCTGATTATCGTGTATGGCCCGGTACCGGCAGTCGTACTGATGTCGTTGATCGAAGTGCCTGGCGTCCTGCAACTGGTGCGCACTGCCATCCGGGAAGCGGATTGGCGGGCTTTGGCACCGCTTTGTGTCGCTGCCAGCATCACCATCCCCATCGGTGCCTGGTCGCTGGCAGTGTTCGACCCCGAAACGACCCGCCGCTTCATTGCAGCAATTGTTGTCTTGTTCGCGGTTCTAGTTGCGACGGGCTGGCGTTACAAAGGCGAAATTACCAAATCCATCAGTGTCGCCATCGGCACTGTCAGTGGATTCTTTAGCGGCGTCGCCAGCCTCGGCGGCCCGCCGGTAGTGATGTTCCTGCTCGCCAAGGGTAGCAACGCCGCTCAAACCCGCGCCGGGATCGTCGCCTATTTCTCCCTCGCCATGGTCCTACGCCTGGTCGCGTTCGGATGGCACGACCTCTACAGCCAAGATGCGCTGCTGCTGAGCTTGTTGATGGCGCCCGTATACATGGCCGGCGTCTGGATCGGCAGCCATTTCTTCAAGGGCGCATCGGAGACGCTGTTTCGCCGTGTCGTCGTAGCACTCGTGCTGGTAATGGGCGTGATCGCGCTTGTGAAATAGAACGCGCGCTCACCCTTCCGAAGCGACCTCCCGTCGACTACCCCCGTCCCATATACGGCATCTTCGAGGCCATCACGGTCATGAATTGCACATTTGCGTCGAGCGGCAAGCTGGACATGTAAACGATGGCGCGGGCGACATTATCCACGTCCATGGTCGGCTCGATCATCATGTCACCACTCGCTTGCGGCACGCCCTTCGCCATCCGCGCGGTCATTGGCGTCGCAGCATTGCCAACATCGAGTTGGCCAACCGCGATATCGTGTTTGCGGCCGTCAAGCGACGCAGTTTTAGTGAGGCCCGTCACCGCGTGCTTAGTCGATGTATAGGGGATCGAGCCCGGACGCGGCGTGTAGGATGAAATCGAGCCGTTATTGACGATCCGACCACCCTTCGGATCCTGTGCTCGCATTAGGCGGAACGCGTTATGGATACCCAGGAAAGAACCGTGCAGGTTCGCGTCGACAACTTTTTTCCAATCGGCAAAGGCGATTTCATCCGGGTCGCCCGGCGGCACACCCATGCCCGCATTGTTGAACAGAAAATCGAGACGGCCGAACTTCTCCTTCGTGGTATCGAAGAGATTCCGCATTGCATCCTCGTCCGCGACGTCGGTCGGCACCACAAGGGTTCGGACCCCATCGGCCCCGGCCAAGCTAGCGGTCTCCTCCAGCGGCTCTGCACGGCGGCCTGCCAAGGTCACAGACCAGCCCTCCGCCACCAGCGCCAAAGCCGATGCACGGCCAATCCCGCTACCCGCACCCGTGACGATCGCGATTTTCTGATTCTCGCTCATAAACTTCTCCCTGATATCCCTCGCGTCGAAACAACGCGGTTTAAGCTTGATGACATTGCGCTAAATACAACCCGGGACAAGAGAGGAAAACAAGCATGCCGCCAAATCAATCGTTAGAAGGCGCCCTTAAGGGCATCCGGGTCATAGACTTTAGTCGCATCGTGGCTGGCCCCCACTGCACCATGTGCCTCGCCGACCTGGGAGCCGAGATCATCAAACTAGAAGATCCAAGGGCAGGCGACGATCTGCGCTACCACAAGCCGCCCGACATGAAATGCGATTCGCCCTATTTCCTCTCGCTTAATCGTAATAAATCCAGTGTGGCTGTTAATCTCGCCGATCCAGAAGGTAAGAAAGTAGTCCACGATCTGCTGGCAACAGCGGATATCTTGGTCGAGAACTTCCGCACCGGCGTGATGGAACGCCACGGTGTGGGCTACGAGGATTTGCGGGAGAAATTCCCTCGGCTGATTTATTGCTCGATCTCGGGCTACGGACGGGAAGGCTCACAGAAATCGCGCGCCGCCTATGACCCGGTCGTGCAAGCGGAAAGCGGCCAAATGGCGACCAATGGCAGCATTGAATCCGGCCCCATGCGGACAGGTCTCGCCGTCACGGACACACAGACCGGCCATTTCGCGGTTCAAGGCATACTCGCAGCCTTGTTCGCACGCGAGCGCACCGACCGCGGCCAATTCATCGAAGTGCCACTGTTCGACGTCGCCGTCTCCTCCCTCTCTCATTACGGCATTCGCTATTTACTGGACGGCGCCGAATTGCCGCGTGTCGGCAACGGCAGCAACGCAGCGCAACCGATCGGTGTCTTTCCAGCGAAGGACGGCAAGCTCATTCAGGTGACCTGTGCCAGCGAGCGCAGCTTCGTGCAGTTTGCCACTGCATTGGGCCGGAGTGACCTTATCGAAGACCCTCGCTTCGCCAAGAATCCACAGCGGCTGGTGAACCGCGACGAACTCTACGCCATCGTCACCGAAGCCTTGGCGACGGACACGCGAGACGCCTGGGTCGAAAAAATGCACGCGGAAGGGGCGCCGGTCGGCCCAATCAACGAAATGGGCGACGCATTGACCCATCCCTTCGTGCAAGAACGCGGCCTGGTCGAACACCTACCGCACCCGCTCGTCGGCACAGTGCCAAACATCCGCTCACCTCTTCACATGTCGGGAACGCCAGTCCGCCCGGCGGCCACGCCGCCGATGCATGCCCAGCATACCGATGAAATTTTGCGGGACCTGTTGGGATACGATGAGGATAAAATCAATGCGCTTAAAGACAGTAAGGCCATCGCCTAATTACAGGGAGGCCGCCCGTGGCCATCTATCTGGACTATAACGCCAGCACCCCCATCGCCCCCGAAGTCGCGGATGCGATGCAGCCATATCTGCAAGAAGGTTTTGGTAATCCGTCGAGCCATCATTGGGCGAGCGCCGATCTGCAATCCGCCCTGGCAGAGAGCCGAACACAGGTAGCGGACCTGCTCGGCGGAAAGTCGTCAGAGATCATTTTCACCAGCGGCGGTAGCGAAGGGACAAACCACGCGCTCAAAGGCGCATACTTCCAGAGCGGCGGCGGCGATGCTCACATCATCACCACACAAATTGAACATCCCGCCACCATCGAGACCTGCCGGTTCCTCGAGCGCCTTGGTGCCAAAGTCACCTACCTCCCAGTCGACGGAGAGGGTTATGTGAATCCGGCCGATTTCCAAAGCGCCATCACACCGCGGACCATCCTCGTTAGTGTCATGCATGCCAATAACGAAGTTGGCACCATCGAGCCCATCGCGGAGATCTCCGACATCGCCCGCGCGCACAATATCCTCTCACACACTGATGTCGCGCAATCGGCAGGCAAGATCGTCGTCAATGTCGAGGCACTCGGCGTAGATCTGCTCACACTTGCCGGACACAAGCTTTATGCGCCGAAAGGCGTGGGTGCACTCTACATCCGCGACGGTATCAAGATCGAACCGCTTATCCACGGCGGCGGCCAGGAGGGTGGTCACCGCTCTGGCACGGAATCAATCTTGATGGCGGTCGCCCTCGGCACCGCTTGCGAACTCGCCAGCACCCGACTCTCCCCAGATCATTTGGGCAAGACGCGCGACTACTTCTGGTCGGCACTGCATAAGAGGTTCGGTGACGCGGTCACCCAAAATGGCAAACTCAACGCGCGCCTGCCCAACACTCTGAACGTCTCCTTTATCGGCCGGGATGGCTCCAAAATCTTGGAATGCCTTGACGGTATCGCGGCGTCCACCGGCTCCGCTTGTCACGAAGATCAGGTAACGATGTCTCCAGTACTGGCGGCGATGAAAGTGAACGACCAAACTGCCATGGGCGCGATCCGTTTCAGCGTCGGTTATGCGACCACATTGGCAGAGATCGAACAGGTTGTGGAATCGCTTTCGTCCGCAATGCAGACCATGTAACCGCAACGTCTGCGGTTTCCGGTCCCAATTTGGTTGGGACTACAGCCCAAAGACGCGCATTCAGCGACACATTTCGGCCGCGACGTTCTATAAATCCGCAATCCAATGAACCGCGACCACGAGATAAGACAAAGGATCGTTTCGATGAAGATTTCCGACTTTAAGGCCCTGACCTTCGACGTATACGGAACGTTGATCGATTGGGAGACCGGCATGGTCAATGGCCTAAAGCCTCTGACCGCCCAAGTCAGGGGATCGCTCTCCCGGGATGAGATATTGGAAGCTCATGCTTTCCATGAATCTTCGACCCAGCGCCAAACACCCGGCAAAGTCTATTCGCAGCTGCTGGCCGTCGTCTACAAACGCCTTGCCGAGGAATGGTGCGTCGACGTCACCTGGGACGACTGCCTCTCCTATGGGCGCTCCGTCCAAGATTGGCCCGCCTTCGAAGACAGTGCTAGCGCACTACAATATCTGAAGCGCTATTTTAAGTTGGTCGTCCTCTCCAATGTCGACAACAACAGCTTCGCGTTAAGTAACAAGAAACTGCAGATTGCCTTCGACGCTGTCTACACAGCGGAAGATGTCGGCTCCTATAAACCATCGCCGCGCGGCTTCGAATACATGCTCGAAAATCTCGGCCGCATGGGAATCACGAAAGGCGATATCCTGCATACGGCGGAGAGCATGTTCCACGATCACGGCCCCGCGAATACTCTCAAGCTTGCCAATTGCTGGATATATCGCCGACATGACAAACAAGGTTTCGGAGCCACGATGAACCCCGGCGACATGCCGAGCTATGACTGTGTCTTCAACAGCATGGCCGATCTTGTGAAGGCTCATCAGGCGGAGCTCGAAGCTGGATAGTAGACAGCAACAGGATTATCGGAAAAATCACGACGACGCCAAAACTGGACCGCATCGACCTTAAAAATATTTTCGGAACTCCAGTAAAACGGGAGCATTACCAATGCGGCACTGGCAGATGCGGTGGGATTGTCGCAGAGCCCCTGCCTGCAGCTGGTCAAACGACTGGAATCGGCGGGTTTTATTGCGGCATAAGGCGCCCGGATCGACAGCAGCCGTCTCGCTGATACGATCTACGTGTTCACCGAAGTCACCATCTCGGATCACCGACGTGAGGATTTTGAAATTTTCGAAGCCGGCATCGCGCAATTTCTTGAAGTCGTTGAATGCCAACTGATCAGCAGCGGCTATGATTATCTGCTTAAATTCGTGAACCGAAGCATGTCCAATTACTAAAATACCGTCGAACGCTCGCTCGACGCGCAGATCGGCATCGAGAAATATTTTAGCTATATCGTCATCAAATCGCCGATCTAGTCTTGCGAACCAGATCTCGGAAATTTATTGCCACACAAGACGAACTAAGCCGCCTCGCCAAAACGCTCCAAGACAAAGGGCATCACGCCGCCGGCCTCGAACCAGGCGATCTCGCGGACCGTATCAAGGCGGCAAATAACCTTCGCTTCGACGACTTCGCCACCAGGTTTCGCAAACCGGGCGATCACGATCTGACGCACTTCCGCACCCGCATCGAAACCTAGAATGTCGACAATCTCGCTGCCGTCCAATCCAAGTGAGTTACGTGTCTCCCCCGCTTCAAATTGCAGGGGCAAGATGCCCATCCCGACCAAATTGCTGCGGTGGATACGCTCAAAGCCTTCGGCGATGATGGCTCGCACACCCAACAGATGCGGCCCTCTGGCAGCCCAATCGCGGGACGAGCCGGTGCCGTACTCGCGCCCCGCGACGACCACAGCGGGGCGAGCCTCCGCGGCGTAGCGCACATGCGCATCGAATATGGTTATGACTTCGCCCGACGGCTGATGCACGGTCCATCCGCCCCGGCGGTCCGGCGTCATCTCGTTTTGGATATGGGCATTATTGAAGGTGCCGCGCATCATCACTTCATGATTAGTCCGGCGTTGCAGGAAGCCGCTGTAATCGGCAGCATCAACACCGCGGTCGGCCAAATATTCACCGGCGAGACTGCCGTCCAAGATGCGCGCGCCCGGCGAGATATGATCCGTTGTCACGTTGTCGCCAAGCATGGCGAGGATCGCCGCACCTTCGATATTACGCACCGGTTTCTGCCGGGTCGCGGTTTCCAAGAACGGAGGTTTCAGAATGTAGGTACTGTTGTCTTCCCAGGCATAGGCGCTGCCGTCACCGATATCGATCTCATCCCAAGGCGCGCTGCCTTGGGAAATATCCGCATAACGGGCGGTGAAGAGGTCCTCGGTGACGTGCAGGCGAATGGCCGTGTCGATCTCTTCAGCGCTTGGCCAGATATCCCGCAAATAGACAGGTGCGCCGGAAGGATTGGTTCCCAATGGCTCGGTCGTGATATCCGCCACCACACTGCCAAACAACGCATATGCAATCACCAAGGGGGGTGAGCCCAAATACGCAAGTTTCACATGCGGGTGGACGCGGCCTTCGAAGTTGCGATTGCCAGAAAGAACGGCCGCGACACTGCGGTTGTTGGCAGCTAAGTCCGCCACAATATCCTCCGCGAAGGCGCCTGAGCCACCGCAACAGGTCATGCAGCCATAACCGGTGACGTGGAATCCCAATTCCTCCAACGGCGTCATCAATCCAGCGCTGGTCAGATAATCACCTACGGCGCGCGAGCCGGGCGAGAGAGACGTCTTCACCCAAGGTTTTGCGGTCAGCCCTTTCGCGCGGGCCTTTTGCGCCAACAATCCTGCGGCCAGCATGACCCTAGGATTCGAAGTATTGGTACAGGATGTAATCGCCGCGATGACGATATCGCCGTCGTGGAGCTTCCCGTCCTCACCCCCGACCTCCCCGCCCAACTCATCCAACGCTGATAAATGCGCCTGGCTCAACGGTACTTGGCTTTGCGGAAGTTTGGGCCCGGCAAGGCTGGCCTCGACAAGGCTTATGTCGAACTCGATGAGGTCCGAATAGGCGCGCTCCACGGTATCGTCGCGCCACATGCCTTGCGCTTTACTATAGGCCTCGACCAAGGGGACTTGATCGCCGCGCCCAGTCAGGTGCAGGTAGTTCAATGTCTCCTCATCGGTTGGAAAGAAGCCGACGCTCGCACCGTATTCAGGTGCCATATTCGCAAGGGTCGCGCGCTCCGGCAGGCTGAGCGTATCCAGGCCCGGTCCGATATACTCGACGAACTTTTGTACCACCCCATGCTCGCGCAGCCTGCGCGTCAACGCCAAGACAAGATCGGTGGTCGTCGTCCCCTCACGCAATTGTCCGACCAAGCGCACGCCGACCACGTCCGGCATCAACATGCTGACCGGCTCACCGAGCATCGCCGAGAGTGCTTCGATGGCGCCAACACCCCAGCCCAGCACCGACAACGCATTAATCATCGGTGTGTGGCTATCGCCCGCCAACAAGCTATCAGGAAACGCGACAAGACCATGGTCCTTGCGTTCCTCCGACCAGATGACGCGCGCCAATGATTCTAGATTAATTTGATGGCAGATGCCCTGGCCCGGCGGCAACACGCGCATATTGCGAAATGCGTTCTGCGCCCATTTTGCGACCCGGTAGCGCTCCGCATTGCGCGTAAACTCTGTTGCCATGTTTCGGTTCAGTGCATCGGCTTGCCCGGCGACATCGACGATGACCGAATGGTCCATGATGAAATCGACCGGCCGGACCGGATTGACGAGCTCGGGATCGCGCCCCGCTGCCACCATGTGTTCCCGCATCGCCGCTAAATCGGCCAATAGCGGAATGCCGGACACATCATGCATCATGATACGGGTCGGGAAGAAGCTGATCTCGGTCGGGTTCGTCGCATTTGCCAACCAGGCGGAAAACGCCTCGATACTCTGCCTCCCCACTATCTCGCCGTCCTCGTGACGAAGTGAGTTCTCAAGCAACACCTGCAACGAATAGGGAAGTTTACTAACCCCTGCGAGTCCTGCCGCTTCCGCTTTTGGCAGGCTGAAAATAGTGTAACGCTTGTCGCCGACGCACAATTCGTCCTTGGCGTTGAAGCTGTTGCTTTCGCTCATCCCAATCCTCGCTATTCTAACGTTAGTCTACCAGCGGCATGACGTTTTCCGCGAACTCCGCCATACGGGTCAGCATCGCGGTTTTATCATTCGCGGCCACGTTTACGATCATTGTAGACACGCCTGCCTCCGCGAAAGAACGGATGTCTTCGGCGCGTTGCTCGGGCGATCCAGTGAAGCTTTGGCGTCCACCATCGACGTGCTCCTGCTCCTGTGCGCTGTGGAAGGCGCAATTGTAGGAGAGTGCGATAGTTGACATGTCACGCCCAGCGTCATCCGCCACCTTCTTCAGCTTGTCGAGCCGTGCGGTATAGGTCTCCAGCTTGTCCATGCGGAACTTCGGATTGCTGCCAAACGGATACCAGGCGTCACCATGCGAGACCGCGCGACGGATCGCGGGCATGCTCTCACCGCCGATCCAAATCGGCGGGTGCGGGTCCTGTACTGGGCGAGGGTCGGTATCGACATTGGCGAATTTGAAGAACTCACCATCATAAGATGGGTTTGGGTCACTCCAGCAGGCCTTCATCACGTCTATATATTCATTGGTGACTTGGCCCCGGGATGCAAAGGGCGGCAGGTTCAAGGCTTCGAATTCTTCCGGCATCCATCCAGCCCCACAGCCCACGGTCACGCGCCCGCCGGACAGCACGTCCGTTGTCGCCAAAGACTTCGCCATGAAAACTGGGTTGCGGTGCGGGATTACGATGACCGAGGTCATGACCCGGATCTTGCTCGTCACGGCGGCGATCCAAGCCAGGAGCGTGAACTGCTCCATGCAATCTGTCTCACCGTCTGAGCTCCAGCGGAATTCGCCAGTCTCGCTGTAGGGATAGTTCGCGTCGATCTTGCGCGGTACCACCAAATGGTCGGAGGCGGTGATATAGCCGTAACCCAACTTCTCAGCCGTCACGGCGATTTCCTTCATCACCTCCGGCTTGGCCAAAGGTCCCCGATTGGGCATCGATAATCCGAATTGCATCTGCTTTCCCCTAATTCCGCATGCGATAGGAGAGACTATAGTTTCGGCGCGACGAACACCTATCCTTATTGCAAAGAGCATATGTATTAGGCCGGTCATTCCCGTGAAGGCGGGAATCCAGGATGAAGGCGCAAATAGACTGAATTCCCGCCTGCACGGGAATGACGACGCATTAAATTAGGAGCGACGTTATGAATGCCATGAACGATATCGCCGTCAGCACGAATGACCGGAATACAGTGAAAATCACCGAAATCGAATGCATCCCCCTCAACGTTCCATTCAAAGTGCCGTTCAAAATATCCACCGGCGCGGCGCGCCCGGTCGTGGAGACGCTCATCGTGAAGGTGCACACGGACCAAGGTGTCACCGGCATCGGCGAGACCCAGGCCTGGCGGCGGCAGGGTAGTGCCGAGACATTGGCCGGCCAAATAAACGTCATCAAGAACCATTTCGAGCCACAACTGGTCGGCCGCTCGCCCTTCGATATCGCCTCGATCATGCACGGCCTGAACGAGAGCATGTATCACTCGCAATACTCGCAAGCGCCGGTCGGCGACGCACTCTACGACATTGTCGGCAAGATGCTGGGTATTCCCGTCCACCAAATCCTCGGCGGTAAGACACGCGACAGCGTTCGGATTGCCGCCGTGCTCACCATGAAAGGTACCGTCGAATCACTCGTGGAATCGGCGGACGAGTTCTTCGAACGAGGGTTTCGCCATTTCGTTCTCAAGATCGGCAATGATCCAATGTCGGATCTCAATAATGCGGAAGCGCTCCGCAATCGCTTTGGCCATGAGGTCGCATTGCGCGTCGACGCTAATGCCGCGCTCGATTACGACGCCGCGTTGAGCCTGCTCACCAAACTGGAGCCCTTCGATCTTGAGACGGCGGAGCAGCCCTTGGCGATTTGGGATATCGACGGCATGGCGGCGCTGGCGAAGTCCGTGCGGATGCCGCTGATGGCGGACGAATGCGCCGCAACGGATCATGCCGTGATCGACATAATCCGCAAGCGCGCGGCCACATCGGCGCAAACCAAAGTCGCGAAAAACGGCGGCATTTATCACATCCGCCGCCTCTGGCATATACTTGCAGCGGCGGGCATGGGCATTAATCCGGGTAATCACCCGGCGACCAGCCTCGCCACTGCATCGGTCGCGCATATGTGCGGCTCTTGGCCAACCGAGCTGATGGCGGGTGTCTTTGCCGTCGGTGTCAGCGGGGCCTTGGCCGAGGATATCGTGGAGAACCCGCTGCGCCCCGTCGACGGCGAACTGCCAATCCCAGACGGCCCAGGGCTCGGCGTTACCCTCGACGAGGATGCGCTAAAACACCTTCGCATCGATATCTGACGGTAAACCCATGGCAAATCAGGAATTGCGCTGCGATGCCGTCATCGTCGGCGGTGGTCTCGGGGGATTAACAGCAGGAATTCGGCTGCGGGAACTCGGCCGCGACCCCATTGTCCTAAAAGCAAAGGAGGACGTGCTCTGCGCCAACACTACCCGGTGGGGCGGCCCGGAGCACGCCTCTCCGACATGAGCGACTTCTACGGGCATCTCCTGAGCCGGGACGGCCTTGAGAATGAGGGCCTCACACCCTATCGCCAACTGGATCAGGTCTCCGCCGCCATGGTCGTCGATGCCGAGGGTGCGCGGTTCCTGGATGAAGGGCTCGGCGGTATCTATATGTCGAACCGCATTGCAGCACTCGATGATCCCTCAGCTACATTTACCGTCTTTGACTGGAGCATTTGGGAAGAAGGTCCGGGCGTCAAATCGATCTATCCCGCCAACCCGACTGTGGGAAAAGCCGATGGTATGGTCCTCCGAGCCGATAGCCTAGCCGAGCTTGCTGGGAAAATTGGTGCCGATCCGGAACCTCTGACCAAGACCGTCGACGCCGACAACGCGGCTGTTCGGTCCGGCAATAGAACCGCCGCGACACCACCCCGGACCGATGGAGCCGAGCCCGCCACCCCTCTCGATGCGCCGCCTTTTATGGCAATAACGCTCGCGGTCGGGATCACGACGACGATGGGCGGGCTTCTGGTCGATGCGAACATGCAATTGCGTGATGCGAACGACCAACCGATGCCAGATCTCTACGCCACGGGCGGGACGACCAGCAGGCTTGAAGGCGGGGGCGCCCTCGGCTATGTCGGCGGGCTCATAAAAGCCACCACCAAGGGGTTGATAGCCGCCGAGGCAACTAGCCGCACTTAATCTGCAATTCTGAGAAATCCTTCAAGGGAGCCGTCGACGTGAACGACACTGTGTTATCCGACCCAATAGAAACCAACCTTGCCGTGATCGGCGGCGGGCTCTCTGGATTAACGGCTGGTGTCACTGCTGCTGAACGGGGCCTCTCCGTCCACGTGTTCGAGCGGGGTGCCGAAGAGCGCTATCCTTGCAACTCGCGCTTCGCGGGCGGTGCCTTCCATGTCGCCTATACCGACCCGACGTCGGATCCCAGTGGCCTGGTCGATGCAATCAATCGGGTCACGAAGGACGAAGCCGACCCGAATCTCGCCACTGTCGTTGCGGAGAATGCTGCGCGCACCATCTATTGGCTGCGCGACCACGGCGTCGACTTTTCACCGGGCCCAACGCCGATGCACAAATTCATGGTCACGCCGCACCGGCCGATGCTAGCCGGACTCGACTGGCCAGGTCACGGCCCAGACGAAATGATCAAAACTCTGACCCGTAAGCTGTTGGCCGCCGGCGGCACATTGCACCGCGATGCGGAGGCTCTGGAACTCTTTATGGATGGCGAGGCGTGTAAGGGTATGAGCGTCCTTATTGGCGAGGACAATCCGATCCAGGTTTCCGCGAAGTCGGTACTGATCGCCGATGGTGGGTTCCAAGGGAATCCCAACATGGTCGGCAAATATATAGCGAAACGGCCCGATCTGTTGGTCCAGCGGAGCGCTGGCACGGCGACCGGCGATGGTATCCGTATGGCAGAGGCAGCGGGTGCGGAATTGATCTTCATGGAGCGTTTCTACGGTCATTTTCTCGCGCGTGAGGCCATGCAAAGAGAAGGCTTCAGTCCATATCCGCAGCTCGATCAAATCGCCGCTGCCGCCATCGTTGTCGACAATACCGGTCGCCGGTTCGTCGATGAAGGTCTCGGCGGTATCTATATGTCGAATGTGGTCTCGCGTTTCGACAATCCAGCCGCAACCTTCACCATTTTCGACCGTGACATTTGGGAGAAGGGCCCCGGCGTCAAATCCGTCTACCCCGCCAATCCAACGATCGAACGCTCGGGTGGCACGGTCTATCGTGCGGAGAGCCCCGCGGATCTGGCGCGCCAACTCGAGGTCAATCCCGGCACCCTGACCGAGACCATCGAGAGCTATAATAATTGCCTGCAAGATGGAAGCCGGCTGGCGCAGGGCATACCACGCAGCGACCACGCGGTCCCTGCCGCCCCGCTCGATACCAGCGCGTTGCTGGCGATCCCGTTGGTTGTCGGCATCACCAACACCATGGGCGGTATCGCCATCGACGCCACAATGCGGGTCAAACGACCCGACGGCAGCACCATCGACGGTCTCTATGCTATCGGTGGGTCGACCGGTGGCTTGGAAGGCGGCGGCACCATCGGCTATGTCGGTGGATTAATCAAAGCAGCGCTCACCGGTCTGATCGCCGGTGAAGCCGTCGCGGCTTAACCAGGGGTCTCGCCATGCGTATGGATCTTTCCCTCAATATTCGCGGCCAATATCCCCCCGGGGACGATATGCCGGCGCGGCTGGAAGAACTGTTAGAGCAAGTTCGGTTAGCCGAAAGAATCGGCTTCAGGGCGATAACCAAATCGCAGCACTATAGCTCAACACCGTTCCAGGAAATCCAGCAGATACCCTTCCTCGCGCGCGCCGCTGCCGAGGTGACTCACATGAAGCTGATCACTTCGATCACCCTGCTACCACTACAGAAACCGCTCGACATGGCGGAACAACTCTCCGCTCTCGATCTGATCTCCGGCGGGAAAGTGATCTTTGGCGTGGGGCTCGGTTACCGGGAAGTTGAATTCAAGGCCTTTGGCACGACTGGTAAGGAGCGGGTGAAGCGTTTCGAAGAAAACTTGGCGGCGATCAAGCGGTTGTGGACCGAAGATAAAGTCACCATGGCCGGATCGCATTTCGAGTTGATCGAGGCAACCTGCTCGCTGCGCCCGCAGCAAAACCCGCACCCACCAATCTGGATGGGCGCCAATGCGGATGTTGCGATCAGGCGCGCGGCGCGGCTCGGCGACAGTTGGATGATCAACCCTCATAACCGGGTCGACACCATCGTCCAGCAAATCGAGGTCTATAAACGCGCGCTCGAAAAGGCCAGTAAGCCGTTTCCGGATGTATTACCGATCTCGCGCGAGATGTTCGTCGGCAAGGATCGCGCGGACGCGATCCGCCAGGCAGAGCCCTATGTCGCAGCCAAGTACAAAGCCTATCACGAATGGGGCCAAGACAAGCAAATGCCGGAAGGCGATAACGACCTTGGAATGGCCTATGAAGAATTACAGGACGGCCGCTTTATTTTCGGTTCGGTCGACGAGGTCGCGGAGCAAGTCATCGCGCTGGCGAAAGCGACCGGTATCAATCAACTGGGATGTCCGGTGCAATGGATCGGCATGCCGCAAAGCCACGTTATCGAGCAGATGCACCTGTTGGGAGAAGAAGTACTGCCCCGAGTGAGGCAAGGACTATAATTTAAAAAGAACGTCATCCTTAGCCTGTCGAAGGACGGCGTACCGCATTGAGCGCAGGCTCCCTTCGAAAGGCTCAGGATGATGATCCTTTAATTGCGGAAAACTTCGAAACACGCACGGAGAACACAATGCCGATGGATTTAATCATGGTGCTGCGCGGGCAATACAATGCCGGCGAAGACATGGCCGCGCGCCTGGAAGACCTATCGAACCAGGCGAAACTGGCGAAAGAGCTCGGATACTGGGGCATCGCCGTCCCAAGCCATTTCAGCGGAGCACCGCTCCAGTATTTCCATCAAACTTCAATGCTGGCCTATCTGGCGGCGCAGGTGAAGGACATCAAGCTCATCAGCGCCGTTAATCTCCTCCCCCTGCACAAACCGATGGATATCGCGGAGCAATACGCCGCCATCGACGTCATGAGCGGCGGAAACTTCATTTTCGGTACCGGAATTGGCTATCGGGACGTGGAATTCAAAGGCCACGGCTCACCGATGGAGGAGCGCGGCAAACGCTTCGAGGAAAACCTGGAAGCAGTCCGCCGCCTCTGGACAGAGGACACGGTGGACATGATCGGCTCTCATTTCGAGCTCGACGGCGCCAATTGTCCCTTGAAACCGCTGCAACGCCCCCACCCGCCGTTTTGGATCGGAGCCAACGCGGATGTCGCCATCAGACGCGCCGCAAGGATGTCTGAAGCCTGGATTATCAATCCTCATAACAAAATCGAAACAATTTTGCGTCAAATGGAAGTTTACAAAAAAACCCTGGATGAATGCGGTAAGCCGATGCCGACGGACCTGCCCATGATGCGAGAAATCTTCGTCGCTCGGACCCGCGAGGAAGCCATAAAACTCGCCCGCCCGTATCTGGAAGCGAAATACAAAACCTACCACGAATGGGGCCAAGACAAGGCGATGCCCAAGGGCGACGACGACCTCGGCATGGATTTCGACGAGTTACTCGACGACCGCTTTGTCTTCGGCTCTGTCGATGAGGTCGCGGAGCAAATCATTGCACTACAGAAACCAATTGGATTTAACCTGCTTTTCTGCGGCATCCAATGGGTCGGCATGTCTCACGACCAGGTAACGGAACAGATGACGATCATGGCGAAAGAAGTGCTGCCGAAGGTGCGCCAGGGAATCTAAATTTTTTGATACTTCTAGTAGAAGCATAGCAAACTGAAATTTTAAAATTATTCCAAAGCGTTTCAATTCGCTTTAAAAATAATTAATGCCCCATTCAATTGTAATTTTGCATGCCGTAACTGGCACTGCTTGCCAATCAACCTTTCCGACGGAGGGAGATGGTCCTGCCGTCCTGTCAAATTGGGTAACGGAGTAATTTAGCCCTCAACTCCCAAGTGAGCTCGGTTTCCGATGCCTCGGTATGGAGATTTTGTACAAGATTCAATGTGTTGAGGTGTTAATGGAGTGGTTCCCATGGCGCACCCGATGGGTGA